>NZ_DAHVSH010000008.1:0-133249 GCF_027324685.1 Haloactinopolyspora sp. | reverse complement strand
CTGGACGGCGAATCAGCCGGCCGAACCTTCGACGGGATCGGCGCGCTGTCGGCCGGCGCGTCGTCCCGGCTGCTCGTCGACTACCCCGAACCGGCTCGCAGCCGCATCCTCGACTACCTCTTCACGCCCGGCTACGGCGCGGAATTGCAGATTCTGCGCGTCGAGATCGGCGGCGACGTCAACTCGACGGCCGGTTCGGAGCCCAGCCACATGCGCGCGGCGACCGACCTCGACTGCGACCGCGGATACGAATGGTGGCTGATGCGCGAGGCCAAGCAGCGTAACCCGGACATCGTGCTGTCCGGACTGTCGTGGGGTGCGCCGGGCTGGTTCGACGGCGGCTTCTGGTCGCAGGACAACATCGATCACCTCGTCGCGTGGCTCGACTGCGCCCAGCACCACGGGCTGAGCATCGACTACCTCGGCGGCTGGAACGAGTCCGAGGACTTCGAGCCGTCCTGGTTCGTCGCGCTCGACGAGGCGCTGGAGGCCAACGGCCACGCGGACACCAAGATCATCGCTGCGGACGGCTGGGGGGCCGACCTGGCGGAGCGGTGGAAGGTGGCTGACGTCATGGCCGCCGACGACGAGTTCCGCGACGCCGTCGACGTCCTCTCGGTCCACTATCCCTGCGGCCAGCAGTACAACGGCGCGCCGTTCGACCATTGCCCCAGTACGCAGACCGCGCAAGATCTCGGGGTGCCGCTGTGGTCCGGTGAGCAGGGGTCGCAGAAGTACGACATCGGCGCCGGGCCGCTGGCCAAGGCGATCAACCGCTCGTACATCGACGGGCGGATGACCGCGACGGTGAACTGGGCCATGACGGCGTCGTTCTACACCTCCATCCCGTACGCCGGGGTGGGGTTGATGCGTGCCTACCAGCCGTGGTCGGGCTACTTCGAGACCAGCAAGTCGCTGTGGTCCATGGCCCACACCGGCCAGTTCGCCGAACCCGGCTGGCGCTACCTCGACGACGCGAGCGGTTACCTCGACAGCGGTGGTAGCTACGTCACCCTGCGCTCGCCCGACACCGGCGACTACAGCGTGGTGATCGAGTCTGTGGACGCGGAGTCACCACAGACCGTGAGCTTCGAGATTCCCGACGACGCCGGCCTGTCCACCGCGCCGGTCCAGGTGTGGCGTACGGACCTGCGCTCAGACCAGCACGCGGACTGGTTCACCCAGGAAGCCACCATTCGCCATGACGACGGCACCTACCGGCTGACCGTGCAGCCCGGGCACGTGTACACGCTCACCACCACCGCCGGGCAAGGCCAAGGCAAGGTGGGGACGTTCGGCACCGACCGGGCGATGAAACTGCCCTACCGCGACGACTTCGACGCCACCCCGCACGGGCGCAGCCCCCGGCTGTTGTCCGACTTCAACGGAGCGTTCGAGGCCGTCGACTGCCCGGGCCGGCGTGGCGGATGCGTCGAACAGGTCGTCACGACCGAGCCGATCGCCTGGCGATACACGACGCACACCACACCGCTGACCGTCCTCGGCGATCCCCACTGGTTCGGGGACTATCGAGTCGCGGTGGATGCCCGCGTCGACCAGGCCCAGCACGTCGACCTGCTCGGGCGAGTGGACGGTGTCCAGCTCGGGGCGGGCGGCCAGCCTGGTTACCGGCTCCGGCTGGACCGTTCCGGGCGGTGGACGCTGATCGAGTACGCCTCGGATCGCACCGAGACGGCCTTGGCCGAAGGGCGGCTCGACCGGTTCCACCCGCGACAGTGGCACCGCCTGTCATTGGCCTTCCGCGGCGAGCAGATCTCGGCGTTCATCGACAACCGGCGCGTGGCCCGCGTCGACGACGCCCGGCACAACCGCGGCCAGGTCGGGTTGATGGTGGGGGACTGGCAGCGCGCCCAGTTCGACAACCTCACGATCACCCCCACCGGCCCGTCGCCGGTCCTGGTCCCGCAAGGCGAGATCAGCGCCACGGCGACCAACGCGCACCTGGGCTACGAAGCCGCCAACGTTCTGGACGCGAACCCCAACTCGATGTGGCACACCTCCTGGGAGCCGCAAGCTCCGCTGCCGCAGTCGATCACGCTCGACCTCGGCCGCCGCAGGCCTGCCACAGCGCTGCTCTACACGCCGCGCTACGACAGCAACCCCAACGCCAACATCACCGAGTACACCGTCCACGTCAGCTCCGACGGCGACTCGTTCACACCGGTGACCAGCGGTTCGTGGCCGGCGGACGGGGCCACCAAGGCGGTGGCGCTCCCGCCGGGACGGGTGCGATACATCCGCCTCGAGGCGCACGCAGGCAACGGCTACGCCGGCGCCGCGGAACTGAACGTCGCGCTCACGCCCGTGCGCGGCGCCGCTTGATCATTGACAGCACAGGCAGCATCGACAGCACCGACAGCGTGTCCCGGCTGCGGAAGGATCGCTCATGAGACGTACCGCCGTGTTCCTTGTGGTCCCTGTCTTGGTTTCCGCGTTGCTCTCGTCGCTGCCGGCGGCGGGGCCACCGGCCGGTGCCGCACCCGACGGCAGCGACGAGCCCAGGTTCCAGGCCCTGGTGTTCTCCAAGACCAACGGATTCCGGCACGAGTCCATCCCCGCCGGCAACGCCGCGATCGAGCAACTCGGCGCGGAGCACGACTTCGCCGTCACCGTCACCGAGGACGCCTCGGTGTTCACCGACGAGCAGCTCGCGGCGTACGACGTCGTGGTGTTCAACAACACCAACAGCCGCAACGGGCCGATCCTCGACGCGGAGCAACGCGCCGCGTTCGAGCGGTATGTCGAGGCCGGCGGCGGCTATGCCGGCATCCACAACGCCAGCGGTACCGGGTACGACTGGCCGTGGTACGGGCGCTTGGTGGGCGCGTACCTGGAGTCTCATCCGGAGATCCAAGAGGTCGAGATCGAAGTCGACGACCCGGTGCATCCGTCGACCGCGGACCTGCCGCAGGAGTGGACCTGGACCGAGGAGCCGTACGACTTCGCGGCGAACCCGCGCGGCGACGTGCACGTGCTGGCGAGCCTGGACGTCGCCAGCTACGAGGGGCACACGATGGGTGCGGACCACCCCATTGCGTGGTGCCAGGACGTCGAGGACGGCCGGTCGTGGTACACCGCGCTCGGGCATGAGGCCGCGGCCTACAGCGAGCCCCTGTTCCTGCAGCATCTGCTCGGCGGCATCGAATGGGCGGCCGGAGCGGCACCGGGAGACTGCGGCGCGACCGATGAGGACCGGTTCGAGAAGGTCCTCCTGGACGGCAACACCGACGACCCGCTCGACATCGCCGTCGCCGACGACGGCCGGGTCTTCTCCGTCGAGCGTGGCGGCGCGGTGAAGATGTACGACCCGACCGACCAGCACACCGACCAGATCGCCTTCCTCGACGTGCTGGTCGAGCACACCCACGGCATGCACGGCATCACCTTGGACCCCGCCTTCGCGGAGAACAACCACCTCTACATCTACTACTCGCCGCTGGAAGGCACGGTGAACAGGGTGTCGCGGTTCACCTACCAGCCCGACACCGAGACCATCGACCTCGACAGTGAGCAGGTCCTGCTCGAGATCGGCAGCCAGCGCCAGGTCAGCGCCCACGAGGGCGGCGGCATGGACTTCGATGCTGCGGGCAACCTGTACATCGCCACCGGTGACAACACCGCCCCGTGCTGTAGCGGGTTCGGCGCCACCGACGAGCGGCCGGGCGAGAAGTTCAACGACGCCCAGCGCTCCGCGGCCAACACCAACGACCTACGCGGCAAGATCCTGCGGATCCATCCCGAACCCGACGGCACCTACACGATCCCCGACGGCAACCTGTTCCCGCCAGGCACGGAGAAGACGCGCCCGGAGATCTACGTGATGGGGGTGCGCAACCCGTACCGGATTCACGTCGACCAGGAGACCGGGTTCCTGCATTGGGGCGACGTCGGTCCGGACGCGCGAGCGGACAGCGCGGCTCGAGGACCGCAGGGCTACGACGAGTTCAACATCGCCACCGAGGCCGGCAACTTCGGCTGGCCGCACTGCATCGCGGACAACCAGGCCTACGTCGACTACGACTACGCCACCGGCGAGTCGAACGGCCGGTACGACTGCGCGGGCGGACCGGTCAACGATTCGCCCAACAACACCGGGCTGACCCAGCTGCCGCCGGCCCAGCCGGCCTGGATCGCCTACCCGTACGACGAGTCCCCCGACTGGCCCGAGCTCGGTACCGGCGGCCGGTTGGCCCTGCAGGGACCGCGGTACCACTACGACCCCGACCTCGACTCGGAGACGAAGTTCCCGGAGTACTTCGACGACACCGACATCGTCGCGGAGTGGACCCGCAACACCGTTTTCGAGGTGAAAAGCGATGCCGACGGCGCCCCGGCGATCATCAACCGGCTCTGGCCCTCGGGCACGTTCAAGCGCCCCATCGACTTCGAGTTCGGCCCCGACGGCTCGCTCTACCTGGCGGAGTGGGGTACCAACTACGGCGGTTCGGGCCGGGGCGACCCCAACGACGACTCCGGTATCTACAAGATCAATTACGTCCGGCCGGGCGAGCGGTCCCCCGTCGCGATGGCTCAGGCCACCCCCACGTCCGGGCAGCCGCCGCTGACGGTGCAGTTCGACAGCGCGGGCTCCTACGACCCCGACGAGGGCGACACCATCACCGTCGCTTGGGATTTCGACGGCGACGGCACCACCGACTCGACCGATCCCGCCCCCACGCACGTCTACGCCGACACCGGCGACGTCGCCGCTCGGCTGACGGTGACCGACTCCACCGGCCGCACCGGGATCCGCAACGTGCCGATCACGGTGGGCAACACCGCGCCGGTGGTCGAGATGGTCCGCCCGCTCGACGGGCAGGTGTTCACCTTCGGCGACCCGATCCCGTTCCAGCTCGACATCTCCGACGCCGAGGACGGCACGGCCGAAGACGGCGGGATCGATTGCGGCACCGTCGTGACCCAGCCGAGACTCGGCCACGACGAGCACGGCCATCCGCTAAACCTGTATCACGGTTGCGCAGGCACGATCCGGTCGATCGTCGACGAGGGCCACGACGCCAACGACAACACCTTCTACATCGTCGACTCGACCTACACCGACAACGGCGGCGACGGCGTCAAGCAGCTCACCGGCGGGGACTCGGCGATCCTGCAGCCCCGGTTGAAGCAGGCCGAGCACTTCACGTCATCCGACGGCGTGGAGGTGATCGCGACCAACGAGCCGGACGGCGGCCGGATGCTGAGCCAGATCGATCACGGCGACTACGTGTCGTTCGAGCCGGTCAACCTGGCCGGGGTCACCGAGCTGCGCTTCCGGGTAGCCGCGGGTGAGACGGGTGGCACCATCGAGGTCCGCACCGGTTCCGTCGATGGTCCGGTCCTTGCGACGGTGGACGTCGAGCCCGGCGGCGACGGGCAGCGGTTCCGGACCCACACGGTCGAGGTCAGCGACCCGGGCGGCAGCCACGAGTTGTTCCTGGTCTTCACCGACACTCCCGGTGCGGAATCGCTGTTCAGCCTCGACTGGGTCAGGTTCTCCACCCCGCTGGTCGAGCCACTCGGTGTCGCGTATCGCCACCTGGGTCGCTTCGACACCGTGATCGAGGACAACGCGGCGGAGCTCACCGAGGAGCAGCGCACGTACCTGGCCGATCTGTCCGGGCGGATCACCGAGAACCTCCTGGCCGCCTGGCCGGCCGACCCGGCGAGCGAGACGTTCACCGACGGCGCGGACAACGTGCTGAAGTTCAGTAGTGACGGGCAGCGCTGGATCGACCGGCAACTGGCTGACGGGGCGTTGCCCCAGCAGGTCGCCACCGCTCTCGCGGGGCCGCTGCAGGAGGTCCAGGCCGCCGCGTCGCAGACCGCGGCGCGGCTGCGGCAGGCCAGCGTGACCACGACGAGCGAGGTGTCGTCGGCGGTCGGTGGCCAGACGGTGCGGGTCACCACGACGCTGTCCAACGACGGCGACACGGCGTTGCGTGCCGCCGCGCTCGCGCTCACCGTGCCGGACGGCTGGACCGCCGAAGCAGTGGGGCCGGTCACGGCGAAGCAGGTCGAGCCCGGAACGTCGTTCGCGGCGTCGTGGGATGTGACGGTGCCCGACGACACCCCCTTCGGCACCGTCCGGTTCACCGGTAGCGCGTCATACCGGCACGCCGGCACCGCCGACGCCACCATCGCCGACCCGCTGGACTTCGAGATCCGGCCGCCGTTCGAGCACGAGGTGCCGCTGGCGGACATCACCGCCACGGCCAGCTCGTACCAGAGCGGATACGAGCCCGAGCTCGCCATCGACGGCGACACCGTGACCATGTGGCACACGTCGTGGGATCCGTACGACGCGCCGCCGCAGTCGCTCACCCTGGACCTCGGGTCCAGCTACCCGGTCAGTGCTCTGCGCTACGTGCCCAGGCAGGACGGCAACCCCAACGGCCACATCCCCGAGTTCCGGGTCTGGGTCAGCGCCGACGGGCAGGACTTCCACGAGGCCGCGGCAGGGACCTGGGCTGCGGACGGGACGGTCAAGTACGCCTCGTGGCCGGCGGAGTCGGCGCGGTACGTGCGGTTGGAGGCGGTGGACGGCAGCAACGGCTACGTCGCGGCGGCTGAGGTCGCCGTGGCCTACGCCGAGTAGAAAGCACCGGGCGTCCGCTGTCGCCGAAGACAGCGGACGCCCGGTGCTCCCGAGTCAGCCCAGCGCGTAGGCCCGGATGATCTCCTGCTCGACGGTGTTGCCGCCGCGGTCTTCGGCCCGCACCCGCAGCGAGACGAAGCCGTCGCCGCCCGCGGGGGCCTGCCGGGGCAGGGTCGCCACGAAGTGCCCGTCCTCCACCTCGCGCAGGTTACGGATCTTGCGCCACGTTTCGCCGCTGTCGTAGGACACCTCCAACGACGCGGTGCTGCGGATCGGCAGATCGGGAGCGCCGTCTTGATGCCCGACGGTGAACTCGACGGTGTGGGGCCCGTTGCTCTGTTCCGGCGACGGCATCCGATTCTGCAGATCCACGTCGACGTCGTAGTCGAGAGTGAGCAGAGGCTCGACACGGACCTGATCCTCGGGCGTCGAGGCCGACGTGAACGTCCACACCGACCGGCTCGAGGTCGACAGGTTCGCCCACGGTGCGGCATTGGCGACGTCGTACTCGATCCGGAAGGTCTCCGCCTCCGGCGAGACGGCGATGGAGCCGGCCGTCACCGGACTGTCGATGATCTGCTCGTCCTCGGCGAACACCTGGAACCGGGTGGTGAATCCGGGCAGATCGAGCGGTGTGGTGGAGGCGCTGGCGGGGTGGTAATCGCCGTCGATGACGGCGGCCAGGTTGAAGTTCATCAGGTCACCGCTGCGGCGGATCGGGTCGGTCGGCCACGGTCCGGGGTGCATGACGGCGTTGAACCACGATTGCTGGACACGTTCGCCGGCGCGGAGCGATCGCCGCTGTCCCTCGAAGGTCAGCCGCGGCTCCGGCCACGGCGCTGTCTCGGGCGTGGAGACGGAACTGCGGTACTCGAGGCCGGGGTCGGGCACGTAGTAGTCGGTACGAGTCTGCGGGCCGCCGCGAGTGGGGAACCCGAAGCTCAGCCCGTAGTTCTGCCACGCCGGGACGGCGTACCAGGCTTCAGAGAACGTCAGGTCCTCACCGAGCTGGCCGTGGAAGCTGTTCTCCACCGCGGCCAGCTGGTCACTGTCAGCGACGTAGTGCAACTCGGCGGGGATGTGGCCGTTCTCCGTGAACGCCAGGTTGTAGCGGTACGGGCTGACCGGCCGGCCCTCGGCGGTCACGGTGACTTGCCGCTGCGCGAGCAGGTCCAACAGGGCTCGTCCTTCGGCGTGAGAAAGCCGGACGGTCGGCACCTGCACGAGCCCTGGCTGGCCCGGATTGGCGTTGGGGCCCGGCTCGTCGTTGTAGATCGCGACCATCGCAGCGCCGGCCTCAGCGGCATTGTTGGACTGTTCGGGCACCGGGATGGCATCGGAGCGACGAATCAGCGCGAGTGCGCCGTCGAGGTCGAGGCCGTCGATCTCCGCTGGGCTCGCCGTCCCCGCGTCCACGACGTTCAGTTCGTGCTCGCCGCTGAGCATCGGGAACGTGCGGGAGTCGTTACCGAACCATCCCCAGTCGTAGTACAGCGGATCGAGCTGCACGTCGTCGGCGCCGACCACGTCGAAGGTGATCGCCGGTGCCGCCAATTCCCAATGGGTGTAGGCCATGAGGTCGCCATGGGTCACCGGCTCGGTCGGCTGCACGTACAGCTTCTCCTCCAGCTGGGTCCGGGGCGTGATCAGCAGGCCGACGTCAGCTATGGGTCCTTCGTCGGGCACGCGGGCCAGCTTGAGCTCCCGGGCCGCGCCGTCGTTGCGCTTGGTCTCGTGGTCGGGGGTGTCGATCTGGACCTCGACGGCGTTGCGCGCGTCCAACGTCAGCGTGGTCGTGCTGTCGATCGTGACTTCGGGCTCGGAGACGAGCGAGGTGTTGAGGTAGGCGTCGAGGGGGCCAGGTGCCCGACCGGCCTCGGCGTACGGCGGCATCGTGGCGATCAGACCGCTGATCGAGTACGTGCCCGGTGGAACCCGGACGCAGTTGCTGGTGACCTGTTCCACGGTGGTGCACGAGGTGTCGTCGCCCTGGCCCCAGGCGCGCACGGCGTTCACGCTGCCGTCCACCACGTCGAGGACGCTGAAGCGTCCGTACGCCTCGCGACCGTCGCGAGCGACCCCCTCGACGTGTAGGTCGTACATCTCCGGCTCGGTGTAATAGCCGACGGGCGTGCGCAGCGAGGCTCCGTCCGCTGTCTGCGCGATGAGGGCACCGCCGAACTGGCCGGCCCCGGCCTGGGCGGTGTCGAGTGTCAGCGTCACCGTGGCCGTCCCGCCGGCCGGCACGGTCAGGGTGGGCGTCGACAGCGTCAGGGCGCCCTCCGGGGTGGGCTCGCCGTCGGCGTTCTCGGTGTCGACCGTCAGCGTCAGGGTCTGGGTCTCGTCGCCGGGGTTGGTGTAGGTGACACTGCGCTCCACGGGATCGCGCTGCGCATGCGGGTAACCGAAGTCGCCGAAGCCGACCGAGGCGGGAGCGGCCAGCAGCGGCTCGTCGAGCGCGCGGGGGACGTTCACCTCGCCGGCACCCTCGGCGTAGATGGACAACTCGTCGTTCTCGGTGGCGGTCTGCATCAGCCAGGCCTTGAGCTGCATCGCGTCGAGCTCGGGGTACTTGTGGGCGACCAGCGCAGCCGCGCCGGTCACGTGCGGCGCGGCCATCGAGGTGCCGGACGCGGAGGTGTAGTAGTCGTCGATCGGGCCGTCGCCGGGCTGGGTGCAGGTTAACTGACACAAAGCCGTCCCGTCGGCGCGAGCGGCGCCGATGTGGACGCCGGGCGCACTGATGTCCGGCTTGAGGGCACGGTCACCGGCGCGGGGCCCGCGACTGGAGGACTCCGCGATCTGGCCCTGCTTGTCCACGTTGGCGACGGTGAGCGCCAGGTTCGCCGTGGCCGGGGTGGTGACGGTGCTCTCGCGGGGACCGTCGTTGCCGGCGGAGATGACGAACAGCACGTCGTACTGCTCGGTGAGCGCGTCGACGGCGAGGCTGCCCGGGTCGGTTCCGTCGCTGTAGTCCCCCCGGACGCCGATGCTCATGTTCACGATGTCGGCGCCTTGCTGGGCGACCCATTCCATCGCCTCGATCATGTCGGCGGTGGTGCCGGTGCCGCCGTCGCCGATCACCTTGGCGTTGATCAGCTCGACGCCGGGAGCGACGCCGGTGTACTGCCCATCGGAGGCGGCGCCGGACCCGGCGATCGTGGACGCCACGTGGGTGCCGTGGCCGGCGCGGTCGTCGGTGGTGTCGGAGTCGGTGAAGTTCCGGGCCGTCACCACGTTGTGGGCCAGATCCGGGTGGTCAGTGTCGATGCCCGTGTCGAGTACGGCGACGGTGACACCGCTGCCGTCCAATCCCTGCTGCCAAGCCGTGGGGGCACCGATCCGGGGGACGCTTTCGTCCAAGGCGGGCTCGATGGGCCGGTCGAGCCAGATCTTGTCGATCCCGGTGTACGGGCCCGACGAGAGAGTGCGGGCCTGCGGCTGGTCGGCGAGCTGATGCAGCGCCTCGAGGATCGCGCCGGTGTCGTCATCGCCGTCGATGTGCACACCCAGCCCGTTCACACTCTCCAGCCGGACCGCATCGCCGCTGGGAGCAGCCTGGGTGCGCATCTTCGCGCCGGGCTGGTAGGTGATGATGACGCCGAGGTCGTCGCCGTGTGTCTCGGCGTCGCGCTGATCGATGAGCGCGTCGACGTTGAACAGCGCCGGGTCGAGCCGGCCCGGGATCAAGCTCGCGACGTCGTCCGGGATCACGTGGAGTTCGCCGTCGCGTTCGTGGGTCCAGAAGCTGGGGCTGGATGCGTCCGGCCGGGGCGCCGGCGAGACCTCGGCCGACTTCTTCCCGTCGGAGTGGACCGTGACGTGCACGATGTCGCCGGTGACGAGGGTGAGGTCGTAGGAGCTTGCCGCGGTGTCGTCTGCTGCGTGGTTGACGGCGGTGGCCGCGGTGCTTGCCGTGCGCGCGGTTGCCGCATTCTCAGCGGCCGCCGAAGCTGGCGATCCGGCTTCGGCGGGCCCGGCAGCGGCGAGGATTACCGCCAGCGCCGCGGTGGTCAGTCGCGTCCTCCGTAGACGGGGGCGGGCCGAAGCGCGAACGGATTCGCTGCGGGCGGACGATGGCATGAGTCTCCTCAGGTCGGGCAGGCGTCATCTGTTCCTACCTCGACCGTGAGTCGGTGGTAAACGCTTAGCCGTGGCGTATCCATGCCACTGACGGCAAACGGTCACGTCCTGCGGGGCGCCATCTCAGCTGGCGATACTCTGCCACATCACCCGTGCTCCGCCGTGTACGTGCGGTGAGAGACCTCGTCGTGTCGGAATCGTCGGCGACCACCGAGGCAGTCGCGGGCCGGTTCGGGCCACCAGTTCAGGCCGCGCGCGACCGGGTCATTCTTCTTTCGGCACGGCGATCCACAACGCGATGTAGACGATCTCCCCGGCGCCGACGAGCCCGAAGATCACGAACCCGACGCGGACCAGGAACGTGGAGATGCCGAATCGCTCGGCCAGGCCTGCGCACACTCCGGCGATCCACTTGCCCTGACGCGGACGTACCAGCCGATTCGTTGCCATGACGCTGTCCTACCCTTCGTGACGTGGATCATTCGTGGCATGCCGGATCAGTGCGCCGCACGTAGCTCGGTGAGGATCTTGTCGAGACGGCGTTGGCGGGTCTCGTCCGTCTTGGCGCCCTCGATCGCCTGCGCGTGAGCCTTCTGCTTGCTGTAGGAGAGTCCGGACCATGCTGCGGCGGCGTCGGGGTCGGTCTCGAATGCCTGCGCGAGGACAGCGGGTACCTCCACCGTGCGGGGCGCGTCATCGAGCTCGAGCGTCACGTCGACTTCGTCTCCTGCGCCTCGTCCGGTGACTGCACGGGTCTGGGCGTTGAAAGTGATCAGGTACTGCCCGCCCATGGAGGCGATCGTCGTGCGGTAGGTGTAGTCGTCGTCGACCGTGACCGTGACGGGGACTCGTTTGCCGCGGCCGAACGACAGGACGACGTCCTCCGGTACGACGATGGCGACGTTGTTGCCTCCACTGGCCCACAGCGTGGTGCGGAAGGTGGCCATCTGATCCCTCCGGGCGAGCGTGGAACTGGTCGGTGCCGGTGTTTCGTGCTCGGCAACTTACCGCGATGCGCCGTCGGTATGAGGGATCAACGAGGAAAGTGCCGCGGAACCGTCGAGCAGCGCGGTGAAGCGGGCATCGACGCTGTCGTTCCTGGCGTCCGAGGCGCTCATGACGCTGTCGTTCCTGGCGACCCGAGGTGCTCATGACGCTGTCGTTCCTGGCGTCCCGAGGCGTTCATGACGTCGTCGTTCCTGGCGTCCCGAGGCGCAACTGCAGCATCAGAGTCTGGAGCAGCGCGATGCGACACGCAGCACGTCGCAGCTGATGGATGAATCGTGCGTCGGGGACGTCGCAGCCAGATCGGGGTGAGATGCGCAGCGCGTCGGGGCGGGGCTCGTCGTGCGGGGTGCCGTGCACAGGGTGATTCACGCGGCCTTGGCGTGGCGTGGTGGCTGTGGGTGGGTGAGGGCGTCGGGGATGCGGTGGTAGGTGTTGCGTCGGGGGTGTTGGCGGGGGTCGATCCATGGGGGAGGGATGAATTCGGGGAGCTTGTCCGCGCCGAGGCGGACGGTCCAGCCGCGGTGATGCACGCTGCGGTGGTGGTGGGCACAGAGCAGCACGAGGTTGGAGAGGTCGGTGGGTCCGCCGTCGACCCAGTGGATGATGTGGTGAGCTTGAGTCCAAGCCGCCGGCCGGGAGCAGCCGGGGAAGGCGCAACCCTTGTCGCGGGCCACGAGGGCGGTCCACTGGCCGGGCGTGACGCTGCGGTAGGCGCGTCCGACGTCGAGCGGGACGCCGGCGGGATCGGTGAGGACCCGTGATATCGCGGCGTCGCAGGCGATGCGGCGGGCAGCTTGAGGTGTGATGGGGGTGCCCCACATCGAGACCGCTTTGGGGCAGCCCGGTTCGCCGCGCAGGGTGGCCAGTGAAGCAGTGATGCTCACGTGAGGGCGAGCGCCGCGGGCGCCGGGCAGCATGGTCGCGGTGTCCATGGCGCGTCGGCACAGTTCGGTGAGTGCTTCGGCCATGCGTCTGCCGTGTCCGCGAGGGTCAGGGGTGCCGTCGGCCGCCGGGCGCGGCGCGGCCAGCGGCGCCAGTGCGCTGGTGATCAGATCAGCGGCCTCGGCGGACAACCGGCCGTAGACGCGGACCGTGCCGTCACCGTCGTCGATGAACCCGAACATCGCCGAGGCCTCGGCGCGTTCTTCGGCTCGATCGTTGTCCAGCGCGCCCCCAGCTGCCTCTCCGCCAGCGCCGACTCCGCTCACCGCACCGACCTGTCCGCCGCCGCAGGCACAGCCGCTACTGCTCGGCTCGCCGCTGCTGGACTCGGTGCCGCTGGGCTCGTGGTTGCCGATGTCGGCGCTGCTGGACTCGGTGCCGCTGGGCTCGTGGCCGTCGGCGTCGGCGCTGCTGTGCTCGCCGCAGGTGCTGTGACCGTGATCGGTCTCACCACTGCAGGCGTTTCCGTCGCGTTGATCAGGGCCAGCGTGAGTTCCAGCGCCGGTGCCGGAAGAGGAGGGCGTGGTTTCGCGGCTGTGTTGGCGCGCCAGTTCGTGTGCACCGGTCACCGAGGTCACCAGGTGCGAGCCCAACCGGGCCAGGTTCCGCGGGCCGTGCCCGGTGGCGTGCACGGCCAGGAACGCTTCGCACTCGGCCCACGCCAGCGCGTCGAGATCGCTCGGCAACCGCTTCAGGGCGCGAAGGATCACCCGGGCATGCTCGACCCCGATCCGGCCGGCGCGCAGTGCCCACGCCGTACACGGCAACGACTGCCGGGCGGCCACCGCCAACTCCGACACCGCGACGGCATCGACGCCCAACCCGGTACGCCCACGAGCGCCAGGCGAACGACCGTCACTGCCCATGTGTGGAACACTGACAGGATCGACACGACCACCGGGAACGTCGGAGTCCGCGGGTGCGGCGGGGTCGGGGTAGCCGGTGTCGTACGGCCTGGCCATACCGTCTCGCCATGCCGTGGCATGCACCTCACCGGCGACGGCGAGCAGATCCATCGGCACATCCAGCGCCATGGCCAGCTCCACCCGGGACTTGGCCGTGCCGTGATCGAGGCACAACCGGTCTCGCAACCAATCCGCGGTGGACACCGCGCCCGCTCCGGCGCCCAGATCGCGGCGATCGGCCTCGCGCACCAACCCCAGCCCCATGGCGGCCAACTGTGCTGTCACTGCCTCGTGCAACCGCACCAATCGCGCCAGCTCGGCCGTGGACAGACCCCACGCCGGCACGTCCTGTACGTCCTGCGCGGCCCGGCGCACCGTGTCCAGCACTACCTGCAAGGGATGCGCTGAATCATCAGGACCAGATTCATCTTCGAACATGTGAACGACATTATCGGGTGGCACCGACAACCTCGGCGGATCGAACTCACCACGGCCCGGCCCCACGCTGAGCCGCCCTGCGATACGTCAGTCGACCTCCGCCATGTAGTCGACCATCTCCGCGCGGTTCATGCCGGAGCGCAGCAGTGCCAGGAGCAAGATCCGAGCCTTCAGCGCGTTCAGCAGGCCGCAGGACAGCACGCCGCGTTCCCGTAGATCGCGCTCGGATCCGGGGAAGCCGTACGTCTGGCGCAGAACCGGGCCCGTCCGGGTGCGCGAGGTCATCACCACCGGGATCCGTTCGGCGTGGCGGGTGATCGGTTCGACCAGCCACTGCGGTACGTGGCCCACGCCCAAGGCGTCGAGCACGACGGCGTCGGCGCGGTCGGCCGCCGCGAGCGTCGCGCCGTCGTCGTCCAGGCCGATCGTGACGATGGGCACCGACCGCGGGGGCGCACCAGGTGCGGCGCGACGGATGCGCGGCCACCGCCGAACCGGAACAACGGAGAGGTGGGCGCGGCCTTCGGCGACGAGACCGATGGGCCCGCAGCCGGGCGAGGCGAAGGCCGAGGGAAGGGTCGAGTGGGTCTTGGCGACGGCGCGGGCGCTGTGGACCTGGTCGTCGAGGACGACCACGACGCCGCCCAGGTCGAGTCTCGAACCGGCCACCACGACCGCGGCAAAAAGGTTGGCCGGCCCGTCGGCTCCGGGTAGCGACGCGTTGCGCATGGCGCCGGTGACCACCACGGGTTCGGTTCGATCAAGCTGCAGGTCGAGGTAGAACGCGGTTTCCTCGATCGTGTCCGTGCCCTGGGTGATCACCACGCCGTCAGCCCCGGCGTCGAGTCGGCGTTCGATCTCAGCGGCCAGCTCGTCGATGTCGTCCAGTCGTAGGGAGGCGCCCGGCAACAATCGGAAATTCACCGCCTCGACGGTGGCGAGGCCGCCGAGGCCGGGGACGGCCGCGATCAGCTCGTCTCCGGTCAATGCGGGGGTGGCGCCGTTCTCGCCGCTCATCGCGATGGTTCCGCCGAGCGAGATGACCACGACCGTGGGAAGCGACACCTTTTCAGCCTCCTTGTATGGCGCCGGGGCCCGGGACGAATCGCCCGTTACCTCCCGACGCCGCGCGAAGCGTGAACCCGCTCGATCACGCCCTTCGTCACGCGCTCGTGTTCCACGACGGTGACGCCGAGCTCATTCAACGTGATGAAGGGCCGGCGGGTGTAGTGCTCGCCATGCAGCGGCACGCTGACGAGGTCGACCGCGTGTTGCACGAGACGCAGCGGCCAGCTGGACGCCGCGACGTGGTCGGCGAGGAGAAGCCGCCCGCCCGGCTTGAGCACGCGCAGCGCTTCGGCGAGAACACTGCGTACGTCAGGCACACAGCACAGCACGAACGTCGCGAGGACGGTGTCGAAGGTGCCAGCAGGAAACGGCAAGGCAGCCCCGTCGGCCTGACGGAGCGTGACGGGCCGGTGGACGCGCGCTGCCTGAGCGCGGGCAGCGTCGAGCATCGCCGTGCTCCAGTCGACCGCAGTCAGGTCGACGTCGTCGGGATAGTGGGGCAGATTGGCGCCGGTGCCCACCCCGATCTCCAGCGTGGCGCCACGGGCTCGGGTGCCCACCCAGCGCCGGCTCTGGCTCAGTAGACGGCGTTCGATCCCGGCGGTCTTGCGGTCGTAGGTCGCTGCTTGCCGGTCCCAGTAGCCGATGAGCGATCCCGTGGCGCGAGTCATGTCGACTCCAGCGCGCGCTTGTCGGTCGCGCCGAGGATGTCGGCCAGCGTGGCTTGCATGTCGCCGAGCCGGTCGGCTCCGACGAGTGCACCCCAGCGCGTCTCGAGGTCGGTGAAGTATGCCGTCGCGACCTCGGCGGCCTTCGTGCCCCGCTCGGCGAAGACCACGACGCGCCCGCGACCGTCCGCCGGGTCGGGGACGCGCCGCACGTACTCGCGTTGCTCCAAGTAGCTCACGAGTTCGCTCATGGCCTGCGGCGTCATGCCGGCTCGACGGGCCAGCTCGCTGGGGCGGGTGCCGTCACAGTCGATGAAGCGCAACACGTTGAGCAGGTGGGTGGGCCGCAGGTCCTGATGGCCTGAGCCCAGCAGGTGGCGGTGCAGATCGTCCATGAGCACGCTCAACGTCCGGCTGATCAGGTGCGGCAGCCGTGGTTCCGTACCGGCCGATGCTTCGGGCACCTTATAAACTCCCCTACTAAGGCAGCCTGATTGAATTCAGGCTACCTCAGTGGGGGAGTCGGTGCCGTGGCGAGGAGTACTCGGCGTCAGCGGACCTTCGCGCCGTACACGTGCTCGATCGTCATCGTCATCAGGACTCGACGCTCGGAGACCATGACCGAGCGATACTCGTCCCAGTCCGGGTGCTCGCCGGCGCCGACCCGGTAGTAATGGACCAGGGCGTCGACCTCGGGGTCGTGTGGGTCGCTGGCCGGCCCGGTGAGCTTCGCCGTGCCGTCGGCCGTGGCCCAAGCGAATCCGTCCGCGCTGGTGACCTGCAGCGAAACGCGCGGATCCCGGCGCAGGTTCGTGGTCTTGGCCCGTCCTTCGACCATGGACACGTAGATGACGTCCTCGTCCGGGTCGTACACCGGCGTCACCGGAGACAACTGGGGGCGTCCGTCGGACTTGATCGTGGCGAGGATGCCGAGTTTGCTCTCGGCGAGCAGGGCGCGTGGATCGAATGGCGTGGAGGTCATGTCCGAACAAGTGGCAACTCACCGCCGGCTATTCCTGCTCCCACTGAAACGGCACATGCCGGCAGGGTGCGGAGTTACCGTGGGCGCACGAAAATCCGACGGAAGGTGAGGCGATGAGTACCCCGGAGCTGCCGCAGACCGTTCGAGCGTTCATCGACGCGGTCAACGATCACGACGAGGCCGCCTTCCTCGCCGCATTCCCACCCGACGGTTACGTCGACGACTGGGGCCGCACGTTCACCGGCCACGAGGCCATCAAGGGGTGGAGCGACCTCGAGTTCATCGGCGCTCGGGGCGTCCTCACGCCTGAGGAGGTCACCGTCGACGGCGATTCGGTCACCGTGATCGGCGACTGGCGCAGCAATCACGCCAACGGCCGGAGTCGCTTCACCTTCCGTGTGGCCGGTGACCAGATCGCGTCCATGACGATTCGCGAAGGCTGACTCGCCCAGCCCGCTGCCGCGTCCTGATCCACCCGGCCGGACCCGCGCGACGCGGCTCGTCCGGGTGTTTGCGTCGGATTCTTCCGGGTATGGGTGCTTTTGCCTCAACAGGTCAAGCACGGCGATTCGGCGCTAGCCGGGTACGCCCGCTGGTTCGGCGTTCGACGACGGGATTGATCATGGACCGAGCGTTCGCAGCGGAGATCCATCGCGTAGACCAAGCGCTCAGCATGCTCGTCGAGCATCGCCAGCACAGCGCCGATCCGGTCGACATCATCCATACCGGCGAGAAGATCGACCAGTGGCTGGACAAGCGCTTGATCTTCATGCGCGGCCGGGACGAATCAGCGGGCCGGAGTCGCGACCGAATCCGGCAGGGCACCGTCTGACCTACCGAGCAGGCCGTGGCGTCGGCCGTAGGGCATCACCGGGCGTCACGATTCGAAATCCTCGTTGGTCTTTCCGGTCAGGACCGACTCCGGCTGGGTGACGGCGGGTTTGCGCCGGCGGTCGGCACCCTCGTCGTCCTTCTTGAACAGCAGCCACTGTTCCCGCCCACCGCGCAGGCCGGTTCGCACCAGGGAGAACGCGCCGGTGAGCTTCTCGCCGTGCAGCCGAACCCGCAGGTGACCGGCGTCGAGCGAGTCCGTCATGGTGGTCTCGTTCAGATTGTCGAAGGTCCCGACGTCCCACACCACGACGGTCCCGCCGCCGTAGTCGTCGGCGGGGATCCGGCCTTCGAAGTCCGCATAATCCAGCGGGTGGTCCTCGGTGCGCACCGCCAGTCGCCGGTCGCGGGGATCGAGCGAGGGACCTTTCGGCACCGACCACGACACCAACACGTCTCCGATCTCCAGCCGGAAGTCGAAATGCAGACTCCTGGCGTCGTGTCGTTGAACGACGAACCGAGGGTGCCTGGAACCGGAACGGCCGGCGGCCGGTTCGCCCGACGAAGCGAGGTCTCGCTTCGCGTAGTACTCCGAAAGCTTCTTCTTCGGCATCGTCGAGGGATCAGCTCACTCGTTGGGGGTCGCGGTGCTGACGTCGGACAGTGCGGAGTCGGGATCGTCGTAGCTCGCCAGGTCGCCGATCGTGATCACGCCGACGGCCCGCCCGTCGTCGTCCACCACGGGCAGGCGCCGGACGGCGTGTTCGCGCATCTTCTTCACGGCGCTGGCCACGGGCTCGTCCGGGCGAACGGAGACCACCTGCCCGCTGGCGATGTCGCGAACGGCCGTGCTGGCGGGATCGAGCCCGGAGGCGACGACGCGGACCGCGACGTCGCGGTCGGTGATCACACCTCGCACGACCCGGTCCTCGGTGACCAGGACGTCGCCGATGTCGTGCTCACGCATGGCCGCGGCTGCCGCGGTGACCGGGTCGTCGGGTCCGACTGTGACGAGACGGTCGGTCATCATCTCGCTGATTCGCGGTGCCATCGGGTCCTCCCGTCGTCCAGGCGCCTCGGTCGACGCGTCGAGCACACCCGCCTGCTACCCGATTGCTGATGACACGTAACGAACGTGCGAGAAGAGATTGAGACATCGGATCCGGGGTACTGACAAAAAGTGATGAAGAGGTGCACATGATGATCAGAGATGGCCTGGGTAACCCGCGGGATCCCGCGGCTGCCGAGTTGCCGTTTCCCGGCTACGACGCATTGGGCCCGGCCGAGTTGCAGCAGCGAGTGCTCACCGTGGACGAGGACGGCGTGTACACCCTCCTGATGTACGAACGCCGGCATGGCAACCGCGCGCCGATGATCGATGTGCTGCAGCGACGCCTGGCGTCGTTGCGGACATGGCCGGCATCGCCGTCGCTGTCGCAGCGACGCAGGCAGCGACGCCGACTGATGAGGCGGCGAGAGCGACACTGACTGGCCCATGAGCACCCCAATGGGCACCATGGCCGGAATTCATCGTCGTTCATCGAGCAGTCGTCATTCGGCCCGGGTGAAGATACTTTTCCTCCACACCGCGACCCGGCCGCGAAAATGTTCATGGACATGAGCATTGACGCGCCGGTGGCGGTGTGTTCGGCTGGATTGTGCCAGTAGAAGTACCACTGGCCGCGACGTCGCGGAATTCGTGTCCGTCATTTCTGATCATTCGCTTGGACCGGAGGTCCATGTGTCTCAAGCTGTCATCCTGGTGCACACCTTGCGTCCGCTTCGTCGTCGGCTGCTGGACGTCGACGCCGCAACCACGATCATCAGCATCCTGCTCATGACGGCCGCGGTCTTGGCGGTCCTGCTCGCCGCCGTGCGCGCGTAGTCATCGTCGCCGGTCGCCATCGGTTTGGCCGCCGTGGACCGGGGTACAGCCGGACGCACGTGCAGACGCGTCGGGGAGGGCCCGGATGGAGATCGGTTACAAGCTGCTCGCTGAGGCGTACGGGCCACAGGAACTGGTCCGGCAGGCGCGGCGAGCCGAAGAGGTGGGCTTCGACTTCGTCGAGATCAGCGACCACTTCCATCCGTGGCTGGAAACCCAGGGCCACTCGCCGTTCACCTGGAGCGTCCTCGGCGCGATCGCGGCGCGTACCGAGCACATCGCGCTGGCGACCGGCGTCACCTGTCCGACGACGCGCTACCACCCGGCCGTCATCGCACAGGCCGCCGCGACGCTCGCGCTGATGTCCGATGGGCGCTTCACCTTGGGCGTGGGATCGGGCGAACGACTCAACGAGCACGTCGTCGGGCGCGGGTTCCCGGCGGTCGCCCGGCGCCAGGAGATGCTGCGCGAAGCGCTGGAGATCATCCGGCTGCTGTGGGCCGGAGGATACCGTTCTTACACGGGCGCACATCTACGTCTCGAGGACGCGCGCGTGTTCGACCTACCGGACTCCCCGCCGCCGATCGCCGTCGCGGCCGGGGGAGCACAAGCCGCCGCGCTGGCCGCAGAGTTCGGTGACGCGCTGTTCGCGACCGAAGCCGACCCCACACTCGTCGAGAACTACCGCGCGGCCGGAGGCACGGGACCGTGCTACGCCGAGGTGCCCGTGTCGTGGGCACCTGACCCGCAGACCGCCACCCAGGCGGCGCTACGGACGTCGCGGTGGGCGCTGACCGGGTGGAAGGTCATGAGCGAGCTGCCGAACCCGGTCAACTTCGAAGCCGCCACGGCGACGGTGCGCGCCGAGGACATCGCGGCGAACTTCGCCTGCGGCCCCGAGGCCGCCGGTGTCGTGGCGGCGACCCGCCCGTTCCTCGATGCGGGATTCGACCGGATCGCGCTGATGAACGCCGGTCCCGACCCGGACGGCTTCCTGGACTTCTTCGGCGCTGAGCTCGGTGAGCGCCTACGGACGGCGGCGCCGGCCGCGGTCTCGGGATGAACGAGAGCACCGCCCGGCAGGGCGCGAGGGGAGGCCGGCGATGAGAGTCGTGGTCACGGGGGCGACCGGCAACATCGGCACCAGTGTCGTGGAGGCCCTGGCAGCCGAGCCGACCATCGATCACATCGTGGCGGTCGCGCGGCGCGTGCCGGAGTGGAAACCCCCGAAGACGACGTTCGCGGCAGTCGACATTCGATCCGACGACTTCGTGGCCGCCTTGAGCGGAGCGGACGTCGTCGTCCACCTCGCCTGGGCGTTCCAACCCACGCACGACCCGACGGCGACGTGGGAGGTCAACGTGCTCGGCGGTATCGCCGTGTTCGACGCGGTACGGCGTGCCGGAGTACGGTCGCTGGTCTACTCGTCGTCGGTGGGGGCCTACTCGCCCGGTGCCGGCACGCAGGTGGACGAGGATTGGCCCACCCACAGCCTGCCCGTGGCCGCCTATGGCCGGGAGAAGTCCTACCTGGAGCGTTGTCTCGATGCGTTCGAGTTGGCCAACCCGCAGATCTCGGTGACGCGGCTGCGCCCGGCGTTCGCGTTCCAATGGGAATCGGCCAGCGAGCAGCGGCGGATCTTCGCCGGGCCGTTCGTCCCGCGACCACTGCTGCAGCACGGCCGCCTACCGGTCCTGCCCGTTCCGGCCGGCTTGGCGTTCCAAGCCGTGCACACCGACGATCTGGCCCAGGCGTTCCGGCTCGTGGTGGTGGCAGGCGCGCACGGTGCGTTCAATGTCGCGGCGGATCCGGTGATCGACGCCCGCGTGCTCGGCGAGGTGGTCGGTGCGCGCCCGGTCTCCGTCCCGCCGACCGTGGCCCAGGTAGCGGTCGGGGCGGCGTGGCGGCTACGGGCGGTGCCAGCCGACGAGGGCTTGCTGCGGCTGTTGTTGAGCCTGCCGACGCTCGACACCCAGCGGATCAGGAAGCTGGGCTGGCAGCCTCGCCACTCCGGGACCGAGGCGCTACGAGTCATGCTCGACGGCGTCGCCGAAGGGTCCGGGGGCTCGACGCCGCCCCTGCATCCGGACGATGCGGGCGTGTCCTGAGTCGGGCCGAAGCCCGCGCGAAGAGAGTTATTCAACCAAGGGGTTGAATACGTCACCGCCGTGCCGTACGTTGTTATCAACCAATTGGTTGAACGCGGAGGTGAGGTGTGACAGACGACCAGCTGTCGCGGGTGTTCGCCGCCCTGGCGGACCCCACCCGCCGAAGCATCGTCACGCGCCTGGCCGTGGGCGACGCCACGGTCAACGAGCTGGCCGCGCCGTACGACGTCAGCGTGCAGGCGGTGTCCAAGCACCTCAAGGTGCTGGAGGACGCGGGTGTGGTGGGCCGGTCTCGGGACGGCCAACGCCGACCGTGCCATCTCAAAGCTGAGGTCTTCGACCTGATGACGAAATGGATCGAACGCTACCGGCAGCAGGCGGAAGAGCGGTACCAGCGACTCGACGCCGTCCTCGAACAGATGAACGCAGCAGAACCAGACCAGGAACGCAGGAAAGGACAAGCATCATGAGCGCGACCACCAAGCACGAGACCGAGATCCAGGTCGACCCGAACCTCCCGGTCATCCGGATGGCCCGCGTCTTCGACGCCACCCCCGACAAGGTGTTCCGGGCCCATGCCGAGCCCGACCTGTTCGCGCAGTGGATCGGCCCACGTGGACTGACGATGCGCATCGACACCTTCGACGTACGCACCGGCGGGTCCTACCGCTACACCCATGCCGACAGCGACGGTAACGAGTACAACTTCTTCGGATCGTTCCATGAGGTGCGCCCGAACGAACGGCTCGTGCAGACCTTCACCTACGAAGGCTTCCCGGACTCGGTGAGTCTGGAGACCATGACGTTGGAGGATCTCGGCGACGGCCGCACCAGAATCGTCTCCGAGAGCTTGTTCGACTCGATACAGGCCCGCGACGGCATGGTCGCCAGCGGGATGGAGGTCGGAGTCCGCGAAGGGTACGAGAAGCTCGACGACCTGCTCGCCAGCCAAGCCTGACCCCGTTGACACGTCCGGTGCCCCGTCCGATCCGGCGGGGCACCGGCGTGTTCACAGGTTGATCTTGATCTCGGCGTCCTTGCGGAGAGTGTCGACCAGGCTCTGGGCCGCCTCGGCCTCCTTCTGGCTGGCCGCTTGCTCCTCGAGCTGCGGCTTCATCTCCTCGAACTTCGGGATCTGTGATTCTTCGGTGCCCATCTGCTTCTGCTGCGCCACGGACTGGTCGTACATCTTGCGCAGTTGCTGCTCCGTGGGCTTGACGTCGCCGGCCTCTTCGGCGAGGAGCTGGTCGAGCATGACCTGGCGCTCGAGCTGGGGCATGACGTCCTCCTTGCTCATGCCCTGTTCCTCCAGAGCGGAGAAGAACTCGTCGACCGAGCCCATGCCGTTCTGCTGGACCAGGTCCTCCAGCGTCTGATCGATCTGTTTCTGGCTCGCGGTGAAGCCGCGCTTGTCGGCCTCCTGGACGAGGATCATGTTGTCGACCATGCCCTCAGCGGTCTGCTGTTTGAGCTGGTCCTGGTCGAGCTCCTGGCCGGTCTGCTGGGCCTGCATGGCCATCTGCTGGAACTGAGCCTTGTAAGTGGCGACGAACTCGTCCTTCGGGATTTCCTCGCCGTTGACCTCGGCGACCACGTCGGGCACGTCGGCCACGTCGGGTTCCGGCGCGGCGTTCGGCGAGCTGTTCTCGGCGCCGCCGTCGCCACCCTCGTCAGCCGAATCACCGCAGGCCGACAGGCCGAACAGCAGCATTGCCGTGCTGGCGGCGGCCAATAACTTCTTGATCATGTAACTCCTCGATATGCGAACCGCACCGGAACATCACCTATGGGTGCCCGCTTCACGGTGGCCCGAAACTGTGGGGAGGAGAGGCGAGAAGATGGTGATGTGGTCAGCGATCTGTCGATGGTCGCGGCGCCCTGTCCACCGCGACGACATGTGGTTGTCGGCCCTAACGCCGCGTCCGTGCAGAACGAATCGGCTTCGCTCAGAGTTCCGCGGTGGGCCGGCGCCAGCGCAACTCGCCGTCCTGCCATTCGTCGGTGGGGGTGAGACCCGCCGCGGTCGCCACCCCGGCTGAGGCATGGTGCTGCGGGTCGATGTGCGCGACGATCTCGGTCACCGGCTGGGTGCACAGCCACGCGACGAGCCCGTGAGCGGCTTCGGAGGCGATGCCGCGCTGCTGCCACGGCGTACCCACCACCCACGCGACCTCAGCGATCGGCCCGGTGGCCGAGGGGCTGACCGTCGCCTGGACCGTTCCGGTCAGACACGCCGCCGCACGCCAGCGGATCACCCAGTTCAGCCAACTGACCGCCGGATCGGCGGGGCCGGCGACGAGGCGTCGATAGCGGGTGCGCAACGCTTCGCGGTCGGCGGGTGCGCCACCGATGAATCGGTGCAGCGCCGAGTCGGCCAGAACCGTGGCCATCTCGTCGGCATGCTCGACGAGCAACGGCACCAGGTCCAGCCGCGCGGTGGCGATGGCCTCCGCCCGCAGGGGTTCCAGGTGTGGCGATGCTAGCCAGCGCTCACCGGTGCGGCCAGCGCAGCGTGACGTCGGGCTCCAGTTCGGTCTCGAACAGGCGCGGCCACGGCAGGGCGACGTGAACGGATTCGAGGCCGTCGACGACGCCGGTGAAGGTGTGTGCGCCGCGCCGGCCGATGGTGACCGGGCGGCCGGCGAAGTGTTCGGCGTAGAACGACTCGGTCCGGGGCATGAGTTCGGCCCGGACGTAGTCCTGCATCGTCTGAGTCTGCTCGGGCGTGAGCTCGAAGACGTTCCAGCCGCGTTCTTGGGCCCTCGCGTAGGCCTCGGGCTGGACGACGTTCTTCCAGCGGTCATCGAGGACGTAGCGGTACAGCAGGTAGGACGCGTGGACGCGCGCTGCCTGCGCCAGCGATGCGACGTCGAGCTGGCGGGGTCGCTCGAGCAGACTCCACCGGGCAAACGCGTGCCCGACGGCCATGCCGAGCGCGTTTCCGGCGGTGTTCCAGCCGCAGTAGGACAGCAACCCGGACAGCGAGACGTCAGCCTCCATCCGGTCGATCAACGCCGCGTCGGCCCGGTTGACCTCCGCCGCGTCCACCACCACGACGTCCTCGCCCGCAGCTTGCAAGGCGGCCATCCGCTCGACGAAGGCGTCCAACTCGGCGCCCCGGTCGGCGCCTTCGGCCGACGGCGTGTTGACGAGCAGCCGGATGTCGCCGTCGTCGTCGACCGGGACGGCCCCCGCGGCGACGATGTGACGCTGAATGTTCACGTCGTAGGTCGTGTCCTCGAACGGGGCGGTCCACTGCGAGCCGTCCAAGCCGGAGTACTCGACGCTGACGGTCGGCTGCGCACCTGACCGTGCTAGGACGAACCGGCTGACCAGGGTCGCGTCGACCTCGTCAGCGCCCGGGAAGATCTGGACCCGCGCCTCGGCACCCAGGTCGTGGACCAACGCGACCAGTTCTTCGCGCTCGGCGCGGTGCAATCCGTACGGCGCGGCGTCGTCCTGGGCGAGAACGAGGTGGTCGACGACGCCTTCGGCCGCCCAGTGCACCAGAAGCCGGTTGATCGCGTGGTTGCGGGCCCGAGCTGCCAGGTAACCCTCCACCACGGCGTCGGGGATCCGGGCCCGGAGCTCCTCCATCTCCTCGCGGTACTCCTCGTGGCCCAGGTTCTCCACGCGGTCGACGAGGATCGCCCACTGCCGGATGAGCTCGTAATACTCCGCGGCATGATCGCCGAGAGCCGTGACGGCCAGCCGCTGGATGGTGTCGTAGGCCAGGATCGGCGTGTCCGGGCGCCGCGCGCGCAGCTCGCGCAGGACGTCGACGTTCTGGCGGGCATCGGCCTCGCTCATGGTCCCGGTGCGCGAGGCGATCAGTCCGCCGTAGGCCAGCATGCTCACCGAGATGACGAACCCGTCCGCGTCGCGCTGGTCGAGCAGCCAGGCGCCGATCGCTGGTCCGTCGCCGGGTGTGGTGAACGTCCCGATGATGTCCGAGGGTGGAAACGCCGTGTCGACTCCGGCGCTCGCGGCCGTCATCGCCGGGACGTAGACGTTGGCCGGCCGGTCGTCGAGCGGCACCACCGCCAGCTGCGCCGACCCCCGCGCGGACCGGTCCGGAGGCGTCTCGACGCCGGCCGCTGCCGAGGGCGCCGCCAGCAGGATCGGTGCGAGGAGCATCGGCGCCAGAAAGATCACCAGAGCCCGGCGTGCGGCACGGGTGGCGACGAGACGGGTCGAGGGCATCGGGGCGGACACCTTTCGCTGGCCGGGGTCGACTTCGACGACTCTCGACCGCGCGACCTGTCGGCGTCAAGACTTCGCGCAGGGATAATTCGGATTATCAGTAGCTGCTAGATCCAGCCGCGGCGAGAGATCATCCAGCCGGGCCACAGCCGCATCATCCGGGTCCAGTTCGACGACCGGCGGGTGGACGGGCCCGGCGCTCACGTCGCGAACCTGTGCATCGACGAGGACACGCCTCCTCAGTGCCCCCGGTCACCGTCACGATGAACGTCGAACGCCGGGCCGCGCCCCAGGGCCGCGGTCAGCTGGTCTTGACCGGGATGCGTTTCGACGCCGCAGGAGTCTCGACGATCGGGACGGTGACTTCGAGAATTCCCGCTTCGTACGTGGCGGACGCCTTCGATCCGTCGGCGCCTTTCGGCAGCAGCGTGCGGCGCTGGAACCGGCCGTAGTGGAACTCCGAGCGGCCTTCCTCCTGCCGCTCGTCGCGACGCTCGGCGCGAATGGTCAACCGGTCGTCCTCGACCTCGACGCTGACGTCTCGATCCGGGTCGATGCCGGGGAGCTCCGCGCGCACCACGTACTTGTCGTCGTCGATGCGCTCCTCGAGCCGGAACGTCCGTTGGCCGGCGAGCGGGCTGGGCCACGGAAACAGGTTCGGCAGATCCTCGACCCAGTCGAACAGATCCGGGATGGTCCGGCGTACGTCGGGTGCCTGGTTCATGTGTTCCTCCTTTCGTTCGACCGGTCTCAGTCCACCTGCGCCCGGCAACACCCGGCTAGAGGCGATCGTCCCGGCGTGCGTGCATCGTTCGCCCCCGCACCGACGTTTCTGCTCGCAGCAGCGTTTCTCTGCTCGCAGCAGATTGTCTTGGTCGGGTCAGCGGCGGCGGCACAGGATCGAACGTGTCGCCGCACGAGCCGGCGATGCATCGCCAACCAGGGGAGACACCATGAACACTGCGGTAGCGCAGGACGCGGCGTCCGCGGGCAGGCTCGACGAGCAACTGTCCACGCGGCTGCTTCACCAGCGCATCATCGTGCTCGGCGCCGAGGTCGACGACTCGGTGGCCAATCGGCTGTGCGCACAGCTGTTGCTACTGTCGGCCGAAGATCCGCGCAGCGACATCAGCCTCTACATCAACTCGCCCGGCGGCTCGGTCAGTGCCGGGCTGGCCATCTACGACACCATGCGGCTGATCCCCAACGACGTCAGCACGCTGGCCATGGGCCTGGCGGCGAGCATGGGGCAGTTCCTGCTGTGCGCGGGGACACCAGGCAAGCGGTTCAGCCTCCCGCACGCTCAGGTCCTGATGCATCAGGGCTCGGCCGGTTTCGGTGGCACCGCTGCCGACGTCGAGATCTATGCGCAGCAGCTCGAGCGCACCAGCGCACTGATGACGAGGCTGACGGCCGAGCACACCGGGCAGTCGCCGGAGACGATCGAGGCCGACAGCCGCCGCGACCGGTGGTTCACCGCGGAGGAGGCGTTGGCCTACGGCTTCATCGACCACATCGTGGAGACCGTCGACGACGTCCGGCCCTCGGTCGTGCGTCAGCCGGTGGGGGTGGGCGCATGAGCCAGTACACGATTCCCACGGTCGTCGAACGCACCCCCACCGGCGAGCGGGCCTACGACATCTACTCGCGGCTGCTGTCCGACCGGATCATCTTCCTCGGTACCGAGATCGACGACGGCGTGGCCAACGTCGTCATGGCCCAGCTGCTGCATCTGGAGTTCTCGGACCCCGACGCCGAGATCGGCCTCTACATCAACTCACCGGGCGGCTCGTTCAGCGCGCTGACCGCGATCTACGACACGATGCACTTCATCCGGCCCGACGTCGCGACGGTGTGCATGGGGCAGGCGTCGTCGGCAGCGGCTGTGCTGCTGGCCGCCGGTGCTCCCGGCAAACGATCGATGCTCCGCCATGCCAAGGTGACGCTGCACCAGCCGTCGAGTCAGGCCCGGGGGACGTTGCCGGACCTGGCCGTGCAGGCCAAAGAGGTGGCGAAGGTGCGCGCCGAGATGGAAGAGATCCTCAGCCGCCACACCGGCCACCCGGTGGCCAAGATCAGGTCCGACATCGACCGGGACATCACGTTCAATGCCCGCGAGGCCATCGAGTACGGCCTCGCGGACCAGGTGATCACTGAGCGGGAGACCCACCGGCCCGAGCGGGCCATCGCCTGAACTCGTCAGGCAGCGAGTGCTTGGACGTCGCCGTCGCGGTGCGCCGGAGCGCGCCTGCGTCGAGCGGCGTCCAAGCGGATGACCGGCGCCTTGGCCGCGCGTTGCGTGGCGCGCGTGTCGATGAGCCCGCGCCGGACCTCGTCCAACACGTCGGCCAACTCGATACGCAGCGCGTCACAGACGGCGGCCAGTACTTCGGACGAGGCTTCCTTGCGCCCGCGTTCCAGTTCGGACAGGTACGGCATGGAGACGCGGGCCGTGCGGGCTACGTCGGCGAGGGTGCGGCCCTGCTCGCGCCGAGTGCGGCGCAACACGTCGCCGACCAGTGTGCGCAGCAGAGGGCGGGGCCGCGGCTTGCGGCGGGCCGGGTCGAACGTGGTCGGATCCGACATCGTCGTACCTTCCTGGCCGCTGCGGGGACCTGATCGCGGAGGCGAGTGGCTTCACGCTACCGGTGCGCGGGCCGGCGTAGGACGGTGTTTCGCCGCAGGCGGACGGATTCGGCGCGGCACTCGCGCCCTGTTCGCGCCGGGTCCGCGGCCGAGATCTTCGCGCAGCGGACAGGTGGCGGACGCGCTCAGTTCACGGCGCGGACCGGCGAGATATGTGATGATCTTCCGCAATTGACCTCGTCCGAACTCAGCTCGACAGGAGTCGTGACTTTGACGAAGCGTCCGGGACTCTCTCGCCGTACCGCCCGTACCGTCGCCGCGATCATGGCCGCAGCCGTGCCGACCGTGCTGGTCTCGCCGGTGGTGAACGCCGACCCGGCGAGCACCACCCCTGCTGACGAGCGCAAGGTCGTCTTTTTCGCGATCGACGGTTTCGACGCGGACTACCTCGACGGCCGCGCCCCGTTGCCGAACATCCAGCAGTTGGCGCGGCGCGGATCGCTGACCACAGGCACGTCGGTGATGTCCACGATGACGAACCAGGCGTGGTCGTCCACGGCCTCGGGCGCCTATCCCGAGCGCACGTTGAACGCGGCCTATTATCTCGACTCCGACTCCGGCGTGGTGCACGGTCAGTCGAGGTCGATCGCGGTGGAGACGCTCGCCGAGGCTCTGGTCGACCACGGGCGGACCATCGCATCAGTGCAGTGGTTCATCCTGCAGAACCGCGGCGTGACCTACGGAGACCCGGACGCGTTGTACACCCAGCCGGGCGGCGACTGCGATCGTCGTGGCGACGACGCCGTGGCGATCATCGAGGGCCGCCCGGTCGACTCCGACGGCACCCAGGTCACGGTGCCCGAACAGCCCGACCTGCTGGTCATGTACTGCAGCGACATCGACTCGGCCGGACATGCCACGGGCGAGAACAGCCAGGAGACCCTCGAGGCGCTGGTCCGGGTCGACGAGCAGATCGGCCGGGTGGTGCAGGCGACCCGGCAGGCCGGCACCTACGCTCAGACCACGTTCATCCTGGCCGGCGACCACGGCATCACGTCGTACGACCACGTCAACGGACCCCAGGCCGAGGCTGCCATCGATGCCGCCGGATACGAGGCGGAGTGGGTGAGCACCGGCGACGCGCCATCCGAGGGAACCCAGGTCGCGCTGGCCGGCGGTGGGTTGACATCGGTACACCTGTTGGGTGAGCTGGCCGACGACGCCGCCGCGCTGGCGGACGTGCGGCAGGCCCTGGCCGGCGTGGAGGGCATCGGCGGTATCTACGACAAGCAGGACCAGGAGGCCATGCGGATGTCTCCCGCCTACGGGCAACTCGTCGTCGAGCCCGAGCCTGGCTGGGCCATGTTCGCCGCTGACGCGCCGGACACTCGTGGCCGGCACGGCACCACCCAGGATCTGGACGTCGCCTTCATGATCAGCGGTGCCGGGGTACGCCCGAACCGTGCCCCGGACGACCCGCGGCTGGTCGACGTCGCGCCCACCATCGCGCACCTGCTGTCGGCGCAGCCGCCGGCGGGGTCCCAGGGCCGCGTACTGACCGAGTCGCTGCGTCCTCCGCGTCCGTGACCGCCGCCGGGCAGCCCGCGTCACGGCCACCGAGCGGCGCCGAGCACCGCCAGGCCTTTCACGCGGAGTACGCGTGGCTCGGTGACGAGTCCGCCGTGCGCGACGTCCTCATCGAGGTCGCCGACGGGACGATCGTCGGGGTATCCCCGGGCGTGCCCGCGGACGCGCCCCCGGCTGACGACGCTGTGCGGCTGCCCGGATTGACGATGCCGGGTCTGGTCAACACCCACTCGCATGTGTTCCACCGGGTGATCCGCGGGCGCAGCCAGAGTGGAGTGGCCGATTTCTGGGCCTGGCGCGAGCTGATGTACGACGTCGCGGGCCGGCTCGACCCCGACTCGCTGTACGCCCTGGCCCGGGCGACCTACGCCGAGATGGCGCTGGCGGGCATCGCCAGCGTCGGCGAGTTCTTCTACCTGCACCACGACGCCGACGGCCGGGCCTACGCCGACCCCAACGAGCTGGGGCGCGCCGTGGTCCGAGCCGCCCATGACGCAGGGCTGCGCATCACCCTGCTCGACACCTGCTATCTACAGGCCGACGTGGGCGGGGGCGCGTTGACGGGGGTGCAGCGCCGCTTCGACGACGGCACCTGGCAGCGTTGGGCCGACCGCGTCGATCAGCTGACCGACGGTGAACGCCTCCGCATCGGTGCCGCGATCCACAGCGTGCGCGCGGTGCCGCGGGATGCGCTGGGCGCGGTTGCCGCCTATGCCGGCGAACGGAGCATGCCGCTGCACTTTCACCTCTCCGAGCAGCCGGCGGAGAACGAAGCGTGCCAGGCGCGGTTCGGCGTCACACCGACGCGGCTGCTGGCCGGCGAAGGCGTCCTGGGTCCGCGCACGACGGCGGTCCACGCGACGCACCTGACCGACGCCGACGTCGTAGCGCTGGGGTCGTCGTCGACGGCGATCAGCATGTGCCGTACGACCGAGCGGGACCTCGCCGACGGATTCGGTGCAGCGGTCCGGCTGGCCGCGGCCGGCTCGCCGCTGTGCGTGGGGAGCGACGGCCACATGATGATCGACCTGTGGGAGGAAGCTCGCGCCATCGAGCTGGACGAGCGTTCGGTCAGCGGCCGGCGCGGACACGTGCGCGCGCACCAACTCGCCCACGCCCTCACCGATGCCGGTGCGCGATCGATCGGCTGGAACACCGGGACCATCGCCGCGGGCACGCCGGCGGACCTGGTCACCGTCCGCCTGGACTCGCCCCGCACGGCCGGGGCACGCTCCGGTGACGTCCTGGCTCATGTCATCTTCGCCGCTACCGCGGCGGACGTGACCACCCTGGTCGTGGACGGGACGGTGGTGGTGCGCGATGGCCGCCACCGCAGCGTGCCGGACGTCGGCGGCGAGCTCGACGCCGTCATCGCCAGGTTCTGAGGTCGGCGAGATGACTTCGAGCGCGCTCGAAGCCCTAGCTTGCCGCGCATGACACGGCGCCATCGAGTACTGGGCGGCACGGGTATCGAGGTCAGTGCACACTGCCTCGGTGCCATGATGTTCGGCTCAGCCGGAAATCCTGACCACGACGACTGCGTGCGGATCATTCACGCCGCGCTCGATCAGGGCATCAACGTCGTCGACACCGCGGACGTGTACTCCGCCGGTGAGTCAGAGGTGATCGTCGGCAAGGCCCTGGCCGGCCGCCGAGACGACGTCGTCCTGGCGACCAAGGTGCACTTTCCCATGGGCGAGGGACCCAACCGGGGCGGAAGCTCGCGGCGTTGGATCACCCAGGCGGTCGAGGACAGCCTGCGGCGGCTGAACACGGACTGGATCGACCTCTATCAGGTACACCGTCCGGACGAGTCCACCGACATCGAAGAGACGCTGTGGGTGCTCAGCGATCTGGTGCAGCAGGGCAAGATCCGGGCCTTCGGCTGCTCCACGTTTCCCGCGGAGCAGATCGTGCAGGCCCAGCACGCCGCCGAGCGCCGCGGCCTGGGCCGCTTCCGCACCGAGCAGCCGCCGTACTCGATCCTGGCCCGTGGGATCGAGGCATCGGTACTGCCGGTGTGCCAGGAGTACGGCATGGGCGTACTGACGTGGTCGCCTCTCGCTGCGGGCTTCCTGACCGGTCGGTACCGCAAGGGCCAGCCGGTCGACCTGAGCTCCGGGCGGGCGGCACTCAACCCGGAACGCTTCGACCCGTCGATCCCGGAGAACGTCACCAAGCTCGAGATCGTGGAGCAACTCGTCGAGCTCGCCGAGGAGGTCGGCTGCACGCTGCCCCAATTGGCCGTCGCCTTCGTCGTCGCGCACCCGGCGGTGACCTCGGTGATCATCGGCCCGCGGACCATAGAGCAGGCCGAGCACCTGTTCAAGGGCGCTTCGCTGGCGCTCGACGGCGCCGTGCTGGACCGGATCGACCAGATCGTGCCGCCCGGGACGGACATGTACACCGCGGACGGCGGCTGGACCCGGCCGGTCCTGACCGATCCCGGCCGGCGACGGCGTCCGTTGGCCGAGCGAGCGGCGGTCTAGGCAGGCGGTGCTGCTCCGGGCGGCACGGAGGGGGCAGTGTCGCCGAGGCCGAGGAGCAGCTTGCGCAACAGTGCGGCCAGTTGCTCACGTTCGTCCTCGTCGAGACCGCTGAGCAGCTGCATCTCTCGGTCGACGTGATGCACCACGACGTCGTCGACCAGGCGCCGGCCCTGGTCGGTGAGCGTGATCAGCACGCTGCGCCGGTTGGCGGGGTCGGTTTCGCGGGTCACGAGCTCCTTGGCCGCGAGGCGGTCGATGCGGTGAGTGATGGCACCTGAGGTGACCATCGACGTTTTGACCAGGTCTCCGGCGGTGAGTCGGAACGGGGGCCCGGACCGACGCAGCGTCGCCAGGATGTCGAACTCGTAGGACTGCAGGCCATGCGCGGCGAAGTTCTTCTGCAGCTCGCGGCCCAGAAACAGCTGCGCACGTGAGATCCGGCCGATGATCCCCATCGGCGACGGGTCGATGTCGGGGCGCTGGGTGCGCCATTGCTGCAGATACACGTCGACGCTGTCAGTCATCAAACACCTCAACGTTGAACTGTTTGACGTCACGCTAACATAGTGGTTACGATCCTCAACGTTAAATAGTTCAATGTTGAGGAGTCATGATGACGACCCACACCGCCGACCCTCCGGCGTCCGTCGGTCCGGTGCGCACCGGCGGTCTCGTCGCGCTGACCGCGATCGCCCCGGCGACCTGGGGCACCACGTACCTGGTGACGACGGAACTCCTGCCGCCGGATCGCCCGATGCTCTCCGCGGCGATCCGGGCCCTGCCGGCCGGGCTGGTGTTGCTGGCCATCACGCGGACGCTGCCGTCGGGACAGTGGTGGTGGCGCGCGAGCGTGCTCGGCATGCTCAACATCGGAGCGTTCTTCGCGCTGCTGTTCGTCGCGGCCTACCGGCTTCCCGGCGGCGTGGCAGCCACCCTGGGAGCGGTCCAACCGTTGCTGGTGGCGGCCCTGGCCTTCGGCCTGCTGAGTGAACGCCCGACGCGGTGGCGGATCGGCTGGGGCGTGGCCGGTGTCGTCGGCGTCGGGCTGATGGTGCTCCGCGGGAACTGGGGCATGGACGTCGTGGGCGTCGTCGCCGGCCTCAGCGGCACGGCCGGCATGGCGGCCGGCGTGGTCCTGCTCAAACGCTGGGGGCGCCCGGTCGGTGTGTTGACCTTCACCGGCTGGCAGCTCACCGCAGGCGGGCTGTTCCTGGCTCCGCTCGCGCTGGCGGTCGAGGGTGCGCCACCGGCACTCGACCTCTCGGCTGTGGCCGGATACGCCTGGCTCGCCGTCGTCGGCACGCTGATCGCCTACACGTTGTGGTTCCAGGGCCTGAGCCGGTTGTCGGTCGCGCCGACATCGTTCCTTCCCTTGCTTTCCCCCGTCGTCGCCACCGTCCTGGGGTGGCTCGTGCTGAACGAAACGCTGACATGGGCTCAGGCGGGCGGCTTCGCGCTGGCCTTGACGTCCATCGTCGCCGCCCAGTTGTCACCAGCCACGGCCCGACGTCTCGTCGGCCTCCACCCAAGGAGTTGAGTCACATGCGTATCGCGATCTTCGGTGGCACAGGTCAGGTCGGCAGTCGAGCGATGGCCGAGGCGCTGGCGCGCGGCCACGACGTCACGGCGGTCGTCCGCGACCAGGCGCGGGTGCCGGGGCTCCCGGCAGGTGTTCGGACATGGGTCGGTGATGCGGCGCGCACGGCTGATGTGGCTGCCGTCAGCGCCGGTCACGACCTCGTCATCAGCGCGACACGGCCGCCGGACGGCCGCGAGCAGGAGTTGGTGACCACGACGAGGTCGCTGCTGGCCGGGCTGCGCGGTACCGACGTACGGCTGCTGGTGGTCGGCGGCGCCGCGAGTCTGAAAGTGCCCGGGTCGCCTGGCGTCACCGTCCTCGACGACCCGCGCTACCTTTCGGCCGGATACCGCGACATCGCGCTGGCCTGCAACGATCAGCTGGCGGTGTGCCGCGCGGAGACCGCGGTGGGGTGGACCTACCTCAGCCCACCGGCGTCGATGGAGCCGGGCACCCGCACCGGGTCGTACCGGACCGGCTCGGACGAGCTCGTGACCGATGCCGACGGGCGGTCGTGGATTTCGCTCGAGGACCTGGCGGTCGCGCTGCTCGACGAAGCCGAGCGGCCCAAGCACCAACGGGACCGATTCACCGTCGGGTACTGATGCACGGCGGAGACTGGCGATTCGTGCCTGGATTGATGAGGCGCTGCTGGCGCTGGAGCGCCGCAGCGTGCTCATGATCGCCACACGGTGCGCGACACGGTCGCTGAGCGGCCCGCAGCCGCTGATTACACTGCCCGGGTGTTTCCCCCGATCGAGCCGTTCGAGTCCGGATACTTGGCCGTCGGCGACGGACACCAGATCTACTGGGAGGCCTCCGGCCGCCCGGACGGCATCCCGGCGCTGTACCTGCACGGTGGTCCCGGGAGTGGACTGACGCCCGGATATCGGCGGCTCTTCGATCCCGACGTGTTCCAGATCGTCAGCTTCGACCAGCGTGGATGTGGTCGCAGCCACCCACTCGTCACCGAGGAAGGCGCAGACCTGAGCACGAACACCACCGCGCACCTCGTGGCCGACATCGAGGCGCTCAGAGCCCACCGCGGAGTCGATCGCTGGCTGGTCACGGGGGCATCGTGGGGGACGACCCTCGCTCTGGCTCATGCGCAGGCGCACCCGGCCCGAGTCACCGAGCTGATCCTGTTCGCCGTGACCACGACCACGGCGGCGGAAGTGCAGTGGATCACCGAGGCGATGGGCAACGTCTTCCCGCGCGAGTGGGACCAGTTCGCCTCCGCCGTCGAACGGCGTCCGGGCCAGCGCCTCATCGACGCCTACTACGACGCCATCACCGATCCGGACCCGCAGGTCCGCGAGCGCACCGCTGCAGCCTGGTGTGCCTGGGAGGACGTCCATGTGTCGCTCGCGCCTGATCACAGGCCCTCACCGCGGTTCGAGGATCCACAGTTCCGCCAGGTCTTCGCCACGCTGGTCATCCATTACTGGAAGCACGCGGCCTTCACCGGCAATCGCGACCTGCACGACGGCGTGCACCGCCTCGAGGGTATCCCCGGCGTGCTGATCCACGGCCGGCTGGATGTGAGTTCTCCGCTGCGCACGGCCTGGCGGCTGCACCGGGCGTGGCCGGGCAGCCGCCTCGTCGTGGCCGACGACGGCCACGGCGGTGAGGACATGGCCGCGGCCGTTCGTGCAGCCATCGCCGAGTACGCCTCGAGATTCGGCGACCCGGCAGGTCGGTCAGGACTCAGTTGAGCTCGTCGGGGTGCGGGCCGGTGCGTTCGTTCCGGTTCAGCCCGCTGATCTCGGCGATCTCGTCGGGGTCCAGGTCGAAGTCGAAGACGTCGATGTTCTCTTCCATCCGCTCGCGGCGCACCGTCTTCGGGAAGACGATGTCGCCGCGCTGAATGTGCCAGCGCAGCGTCACCTGCGCCGGGGTCTTGCCGTGGCGTTCGGCGATGCGCGCGATGACGTCGTCGCCGTTCACCTTGCCCTTGGCGATGGGCGCCCACGCTTCGGTCGCGATCCCCAGCGACTTCCCCACGGCCCGCACGTCGTCCTGGGTCAGGTAGGGGTGGACCTCGATCTGGTTCACCGCCGGCACGGTGTCGGTCTCGTCGACGATGCGGCGCAGGTGCTCGGGCTGGAAGTTCGAGACGCCGATGGCGCGGCAGTTGCCGGAGCGGTGGATCTCCTCCATCGCCCGCCACGTCTCGACGTAGTCGGTGGCGTTACGCGGCAGCGGCCAGTGGATCAGGAACAGGTCGACGTAGTCGATGTCGAGTTCGTCGAGCGTGCGCTCGAAGGCCTTCAGGGCGTCGTCGTAGGCGTGCGCGTCGTTGCGCAGTTTGCTGGTCACGAACACCTCGGACCGGTCGAGGCCGGACGCCCGGACGGCCTCACCGACCTGCTTCTCGTTGCCGTAGAGCTCGGCGGTGTCGATGTGGCGATAGCCCACGTCGAGCGCGGCCAGTGTGGCGTCGCGGGTGTCGGCGGGGTCGATCTGGAACACGCCGAAGCCGAGCTGGGGGATCGTGACGCCGTTGTTGAGTGTGATGTCGGGGATGGCAGTCATGATGGGTGTCGTCATCCTTCGCGAGATCGCGGTCACCATTGACGTTCTGTGATCAACGCTAAGCAGTCCGGTGCCGTCGGTCCAACGTCGACCGATCCGGTGGACTTCGGCCGCCGCCGGTTTCGTCGCGGCAAGGCTGTCGGTGGCAGATGTTTGACTCGAGGCCATGAATGAGTCACTGCTTCTGGTCCTCGGCGGCACCGGGTCCATCGGGCGGCGGGTAGCCACGACCTTGTCGGCGAGCGGCAGATCAGTGCGCGCCGCGTCGCGCCATGGGCCGGCCCGGTTCGACTGGGCGGACCCCAGCACCTGGGCGGCTGCTGTCGCCGCCGTGGCAGCCGTGGCGCTCGTCGAGGAGGGGCACGTCGGGTGATCCCACGAACCGACGGGCCCATGCGTCGTTCGGTGAAGCGGTCGAGATCATCAGCCGTGCCACGGGCTGGACGGTGCGCTTCTCCGGTGCCCCGGAAGACTATCTGGCGGCCATGACGTCAGCGGGACGGCCGCGGGATGAAGCCGTGGGTGCCGTGCGGGCATTCGAGGCCTTGGCCGCCGTCGGGGACGACGCCCCCAACGACGACATCAAGCAGGTGACGGGGCGAGCGCCGAAAGACTTCGAGGCCTACGTGCGTGATGCTGCCGCCGCCGGTGCGTGGCGAAACCGTTGAGGCGGCCCGGCGAAGCAATGACGGATCAGCTTCAGCGCTTGGGCGACGATTTCGGATCCATTCCGCCCGGCCCGCCCTCGCCCGAGGGTGTCTCCGGCTCCGGCTTGCCTTCAGGCCCACCGGGCATGTCGTCAGCGAATGTGGTTGATGAGTGCTCCTCGGCGAAGTCGCCGCCGTCCGGGTCGGTCGGCAGGCGTTCATCCGGCCGTTCGCCGCGTCGACGAGCATGGCGTCCTTTAGGCATGATGTCTTCCCTCTCGTCCCGTCGAGCCTAGAGACGTACCCCGCCGGCGTATGTTCATGCGCAGCGCGAGCGTCACTCACTCCCGCCCGCGCCCGAGCGCAAGCTGCGGCGCAACGCATGCGCCAGCCGTAACGGAAACATGCCGAGCAGCGGGGCGCGCCGCCCGATGTCGGCGCGGTCCTCGGCGTCGAAGTGGCGGGCCTGCTCAGCTGAGTCGTACGTCTTCGACCCGCCCTCGGCGCAGCCACGCTCGCACGTCCACGCGCGCCGGACTGCACCGGTGGCGGCCGGGGCCCGGACGGGGGATCAGCCGCGCCTGGGGACTGGGCACTGACGACACCGCCGTGCGGGCGGAGGAGCGCGCCCTGGACCGCGAGATCGACATCGTCGCCCGCACGCTCGCCGAACACGGCCCGACCCGCCGCAGTGAGCTCGCCCGGCTGGTCGGAGCCCGATACTGGGGGCCGGGACGATTCGGCGCCGCGCTGCACGTCGCCGTCGACGAGGGCCGTGTCGTCCGACTGCCGCGTCGCACCTACGGACCGGACGACGCCGGCGTCGGCGACGTCACCAGTTCGGCGGCGCCTCGCTGATGTCGGCCAGGGCGGAATCGGGTTCTCGCGCGGCGGCGAGGTCACCGATGGAGATCATGCCCACGGCGTGACCGGTGTCGTCGAGCACCGGCAGCCGCCGAACGGCGAAGTCGCGCATGGTCAGCGCCGCGTCCTCGGCGTCGGTATCGACCTGAACACCGACGATGTCCATGCTGCAGACGTCTTCGACCGCCGTCGTGATCGGGTCCAGACCGTTGCCCAGCGCCCGGACGACGAGGTCGCGGTCGGTGACCAGACCGCGCACCACGCCGTTCGCGGTCACGATCACGTCGCCGACGTCGTGTTCGCGCATCACCTCGGCCGCCGCGACCACCGTCGTGTGTGTGGGCACGCTGACGACGTCGGAGCTCATCAGCTCTCCCACGGTGCGAGTCCTGGTCATGAGTGCCTCCTCCCAGCGACCCTGCGTGGTACCCAGCAGGCCGAGACGCTAACGGTCACCTGTGCGCTGGGCTGCGCGACCACGCGCTGACCGCCGAACGCGAGACGGCAGCGGCGCTCGGTTGAGCTTCTGCGACCGGCGCTGGCCACGCGGCGCCGTGGCGCCCTGGTGCTCAGCGCCGCGTTCATTTCGGGTACGGACGCGCGCACGGTGTGGAGGTGCCGTGAGCACGGGGACCCGCCGTCCTCGGCGGCGAAGCGCCGCGGTGACCCCGGCGCCGGTGGTCAGTCGTCGCGGACCCTCGCCGGTTCGCGACGGCTTGGGCTCCTGCCGAGCGCGAGCGGCGAGCTCGTCACGCGACACGACGTAGATCACGCCACGCCCGGGGCGATCGCGCAGGATCACCTTGGGAGCGAAGCCACCCCGGTGCGCCAGGATCGAACCGACGATCAGCGCGCCGATCAGCGGGCCGGAGGCGCAGGCCACCATGGCCCACGGCGCACCGTGATGGTGCGCGACCCAGCCGATGATCGAACCGGACGCGGCCTGTGCGCCGAAGAACACCAGGATGTACAGCGCCATCACGCGCCCGCGCATCGTTGCCGCGACCGAAGTCTGGATCAGGGTGTTGCCGCCGGTGAGGTACAGCAGTGCTGCGGCGCCGACACTGACCAGCACCACACTGAACAGGACCTGGGAACGCAGGCCCGCCGCGAGCAGTTGGAGGCAGCCGAGCGCGGCAGCGCCGAACACCAGGTGCCGCAGCCGCAGCGAGCGCCGTCGGGTGTTAGCCAGAGCACCGACGACCGCGCCTGCGGCCAGACAGGAGTTCAGTAGGCCGAAGCCGCCGGACCCGGTGTCGAACACGTCGTAGGCGTAGGCCGCCAGAACCGTGGCCATGTTGATCCCGGTGAGGCCGACGAAGCCGACGAGCACGACAGTCCACAGGATCTCGGGCTTGCCGGAGACGTAGCGCAGGCCCTCACGCAGTTGGCCCCGGGCCCGCCGCACAGCTGGAGGGCGCGACAGTTCGTTCGGGCGCATGGCGACGAGCAGCAGCACGGCTGCGGTGCACGCGACGGAGTTGACGACGAATGCCCAGCCCTCGCCCACAGCGGCGATGCCGGCTCCGGCCAGCGCTGGCCCCACCAGGGCGCCCATTTGGAACACCGTGGAGTTGAGGCTGATGGCGCTGCGCAGGTGCTGGTGGCCGGCCACCTCGGGTACGAAGGCCTGCCGGGCCGGATTGTCGACGACGGTCGCCAAGCCGAGGAATGCCGCACTTGCGAGGATGTGCCAGGGCTGCACCACGCCGGTGAGCGTCAGGAGCCCGACGGCGAGTGCGGACACGCCGAACAGCGACTGGGTGATCATCAACACCCGCCGCTTGTCGAACCGGTCGGCGATGACACCGCCCCACAGCCCGAACAGCAGCATCGGGCCCAACTGGAGTGTGACGGTCAACCCGACGAGCGCGACGTTGCCGGTGAGGCTGAGGATCAGCCAGTCCTGGGCGATGCGCTGCATCCAGCCGCAGGTATTGGTCAGGACCTGCGAGCTGACGTAGAGGCGGTAGTTGCGCGCACGGAGCGCGGCGAACGAGTCGCGCCAACCGGGGCGCGGAGCCGACGCGGCGGCGTTGTCGCGGCGGTCGGCCGTAGCGGTAGGAGCGTTGGAATCGCCGGTGGAGCTGCCCGTGGAGCTGGTGGGCTTGCTGGTGGTGGTAGCGGACGTGGTGACGGTCGACTCGGGATCTGACGTGGTGGACGTAGTGGTGGACGTAGTGGTGGACATGGACGGGGCGGCTGACGCCGAGCTCACTGTGGCTTTCCTTGGTCGTGCTGGGTCGAGGTCAAGGATCAAGGGGGCTGGCCCCGCAAGTGGCAGGACCAACATCCAAGTTAGCTCCTGAACAGTAATTCGCAAAACAGATAAAGGCTATTAGTGTCATAGGCCATCGCAATAAATCGACGATGACGACGCCGGTCCCGGAGGCTTGCCCATGTTCGATCCCGTCCACCTACGAACGTTCCTCGCGGTGGCGTCGACCTTGAGCTTCACCGAAGCTGCTCGGCAGCTCGGCATCAGCCAGCCCAGCGTCAGTCAGCACGTTCGGCGGCTTGAAGACGCTGCCGGTCGACAGCTGCTGCAGCGTGACACTCGAGCGGTCGCGCTGACCGACAACGGGGAGGCGATGGCCGGCTTCGCTCGCACGATCCTTGCTGCTCACGACGACGCCGCCGAGTACTTCACCGGCTCGGCGATGCGTGGGCGGCTGCGCTTCGGTGCGGCCGACGACCTCGCGCTGGCGCAGTTGCCGGCTGTCCTGCGCGCTTTCCGGCAGCTGCATCCGCGGATCAACCTCGAGCTCACCGTCGCTCAGACCAGCGCGTTGCGCCGCCGGCTGGCAGCCAACCAACTCGACCTCGTCTTCATCAAGGAGCCTCCCGGCGAGACCGAAGGGCGCGTGGTGCGCCGCGACCGATTGGTGTGGATCGGGTTGCCCGGCACTCGCATCGCCGCCGACGAGCCCATTCCGCTCATCACCTACTCCGCGCCGTCGGTGAGCCGCGTGACGGCCTTGCGCGTGCTGGCCGAGTCCGGGCGCACGTGGCGCATCTCGTGTAAGACGCTGCAGGTCATCGGCGTATTGGCGGCCGTGCGCGCGGGAATCGGCGTCGCGGTGTTCCCGAGCAGCCTGGTCCCGCCCGACCTGCAAGCGCTGCCGGCTTCGCTCGGCCTGCCGGAGTTGGGCGACGTCGACTTCACCCTCGTCGCGAACCCGCGAGCACCCCGAGAACCGGTCGAAGCACTGGCCTCGGCGATCGTCGGCCAGCCTGTTGCGCCGCGGACCCAGGAGGACTGACCGATCCCGGCCGCAAACCCGACCGCGGTCTCGGTCGAGGCCTTCGCCCGTCGAGACAAGCGACACGGCGGTCCTAGGACTCTGGCGTGCACGCCTCATGCCGATACGGTGAAACCCGGCTCGGTCGGCGGGGCTGTCCGTGACGTCGGCCACCACGTTGCCCAGGCAGGAGGCATGCGATGAGTCGAACCGACACAGCGGCATCCGGCACCAGCCCGCGAACCAGCCGGGTCAACCCGGTGGTCTTCTACGGATCGTCGGTCTGCATCATCGCGATCACGGTGTGGGCCATGGTCGCGCCCGACTCCGCGTCCACGGTGATCGGCGAGGTCGTCGCCTGGATCTCGGAGTACTTCGGCTGGTACTACTTCCTCGCCGCGACCATCTTCCTGGTGTTCGTCATCTTCATCGCAACATCGCGGTACGGAAAGATCAAGCTCGGCCCCGATCACTCCAAGCCGGACTTCAACCTGTTCACCTGGGGTTCGATGCTCTTTGCCGCGGGCATCGGCATCGATCTCATGTTCTTCTCGGTCTCCGAGCCGGTCTCGCAGTACCTCGCACCGCCGACCGGTGACGGCGAGACCATCGAGGCCGCGCGGCAAGCGGTCGTGTGGACGTTGTTCCACTACGGCATCACCGGCTGGGCGATGTACGCCCTCATGGGCATGGTGCTGGGCTACTTCGCCTACCGGCGCAACCTGCCACTGAGCATCCGCTCGGCGCTCTATCCGATCTTCGGCAAGCGGATCCACGGCCGCATCGGACACACCGTCGACATCGCTGCGGTCCTGGGCACGATCTTCGGGATCGCAACTTCTCTGGGCATCGGCGTGGTCCAGTTAAATTTCGGGTTGAAGTTCCTGTTCGACATCCCCGAAGGCACCGCCGCCCAGATCGGGCTGATCGTGGTGGCGGTGGCGATGGCGACTGTGTCGGTGGTCACCGGGGTCGACAAGGGCATCCGCCGGCTGTCGGAGCTCAACGTCCTGCTGGCCATCGGGCTGATGCTGTTCATCCTGTTCAGCGGCGACACTGTGTTCCTGCTCAACGCCGTCGTGATGAACATCGGCGACTACGTCAACGGGTTCACCGGCATGACGCTCGACACGTTCGCCTTCGATCGTCCCGTCGAGTGGCTGAACCTCTGGACGCTGTTCTTCTGGGCGTGGTGGATCGCCTGGGCGCCGTTCGTCGGATTGTTCCTGGCCCGGATCTCGCGCGGGCGGACCATCCGCCAGTTCGTCGCTGCCACCTTGATCATCCCGTTCCTGTTCATCCTGATCTGGATCTCGATCTTCGGTAACAGTGCGCTCGACATCGTCATCGACGGGAACGAGCAGTTCGGCCAGACCGCCATGAACCAGCCCGAGCAGGCGTTCTACACGCTGCTCGACCAGTACCCGGGCGTCACGCTCAGCGCCAGCATCGCGACGTTCGTCGGGCTGCTGTTCTACGTGACCTCGGCGGACTCCGGGGCGCTGGTCATGGGCAACTTCACCTCGCTACTGCCGTCGTCCACGTCGGACGCCTCGCCACCGGTCCGAGTCTTCTGGGCGGTCGCGACGGGGCTGCTCACCCTGGGCATGCTGATCGTGGGCGGTGTGCCGACCCTGCAGAACGCCACGATCATCATGGGGCTGCCGTTCTCGTTCGTGATGTTCCTACTGATGCTGGGGCTGTACCGGGCGCTGCGGGTGGAGCGGCATCGCGACGCCGCGTTCCGGGCCACGCTGGCGTCGTCGTTGTCGGTGCGCACGTCCGCCGAGGGACGGGCGATGGCGCGAACGTGGCGCCAGCGGCTGGAGCGGGCGACGAGCTTCCCCGGCCGGCGCGCCGCCGCGGCGTTCATCGACGACGTGGGCCGTCCGGCGGTCCACGAGGTCGCCGAGGAGTTGCGCGCGCGAGACGTCGACGTGACCGTGGAAGAGAGCGACACGCCCGGTCTCGGATTGCCCAGCGTCGAGCTGCTGGTCGACCTGGCCGACGAACAGCGGTTCGCCTATCGCATGAAGCCGGTCGAAGCGCTGACGCCGTCGTTCGCGGTCCGTTCCCAACGCTTCGACGAGACCCACATCCGTATCGAAGTGCACCTGGCCCACGGCGGGCAGGGCTACGACGTCATGGGGTACAGCAAGGACCAGCTCATCGGGGACATCCTCGACCAGTACGAGCGGCACCTCGAGTTCCTCCGGCTGAACCGGGGCGACTCGGCGAACGAATCGACCCTGGGTTCCGACGGCACGACGGCAGCAGAGACCATGGATGACGAGCCCGGTTCCGGCGGGAAACGGCCGGCCGGACAGGCGTGAGGAGCATGGTGATGAGTCAGACGCTGTTCATCGATGGTCGCTGGGAGGCAGCGAAGTCCGGAGCGGTCCGCGAGATCCGGTGTCCGGCGGACGGCGCCCTGGTCGGTGTGGTGTCCGAAGGCGGGCGCGACGATACCGAGCGCGCGATCCAGGCAGCACGTCGGGCGTTCGACGACGGCCCGTGGCCGAGGACGCCGGCCCCCGAGCGAGGCGATCTGCTGTTGCGCGTTGCCGCGGCCTTGCGCGAACGCTCCGAAGAGTTCGCCCGGGCGGAATCACTCGACACCGGCAAGCGCATCGTCGAGAGCCGGATCGACATGAGCGACATCGCGAACTGCTTCGACTACTACGGCAAACTCGCCGGTCTCGAAGCCGGGCGCCTCGTGGACGCCGGCGACGCCTCGGTGGTCAGCCGGATCGCCTACGAACCGGTCGGTGTCTGCGGATTGATCTCGCCGTGGAACTACCCGCTGCTGCAGGCGGCGTGGAAGGTCGCGCCCGCGTTGGCCGCAGGCAACACGTTCGTCCTCAAACCCAGCGAGTTGACCCCGCACACCGCGATGCTGTTGATGGAGGTCCTCACCGACGTCGGTGTCCCGGCCGGGGTGGCGAACCTGGTGCTCGGGCCGGGTCCGGAAGCTGGAGCGCCGCTGTCCGAGAGCCCGGACGTCGACCTCGTGTCGTTCACCGGCGGGCTGCACACCGGGCGGGTGATCGCTGCCGCGGCCGCGTCGACGGTGAAGAAGGTCGCACTCGAGCTCGGCGGGAAGAACCCCAACGTCGTGTTCGCCGACGCTGAGTTCGACGCCGCGCTGGACAACGCGCTGAACGCGGCTTTCGTCCACTCTGGCCAGGTGTGTTCGGCCGGAGCGCGCCTCGTCGTCGAAGAATCGATCCACGATGTGTTCGTCGACGAGCTGGTTCGCCGGGCGAAGGGCATCCGGATGGGCGGGCCGTTCGACGACTCCGCCGACACCGGCCCGCTGATCTCCGCAGCACACCGGGACAAGGTGACCGAGTACGTACGCCGCGGAGTCGAGGAAGGCGCGATCCTGCGCTGCGGCGGCACCTGGGGCGAGGGAGACCTGGCCGACGGCTTCTACTACGCACCGACCGTGCTCGACGGCGTCCGCTCGGGCATGTCGGTGGTGGTGGACGAAGGGTTCGGGCCGGTGGTGACGGTCGAGACGTTCACCACCGAGGACGAGGCCGTCCGGATCGGCAACGACACCCGCTACGGCCTGGCGGCCGGCGTCTGGACGCAGGACGCGGGCAAGGCGCAGCGGGTGGCGCAGCGGCTGCGCCACGGTACCGTCTGGATCAACGACTTCCACCCGTACCTCCCACAGGCCGAATGGGGCGGGTTCGGGGAATCCGGCATCGGGCGCGAGCTCGGGCCGACTGGCCTGGCCGAGTACCAAGAGGCCAAGCACATCTACCAGAACATCAAGCCACAGGTGACCGGATGGTTCCCGGACCGGGAAGGGTGAGCGCGTCATGAGCGAGGTCGGCATCGAGGAGTACGACTACGTCGTCGTCGGCGGCGGGTCCGCCGGAGCGGCGGTGGCCGCTCGACTCAGTGAGGACGCCGACGTCACGGTCGCGCTGGTCGAAGCAGGTCCGAGCGATGTCGGCGACGATGCGATCCTGCAGGTCGACCGGTGGATGGCGTTACTGGAGTCCGGCTATGACTGGGACTACCCGATCGAGGAGCAGGAGAACGGCAACTCGTTCATGCGTCATGCCCGCGCCCGCGTGCTCGGCGGCTGCTCGTCGCACAACTCCTGCATCGCGTTCTGGGCCCCGCGCGAGGACCTCGACGAGTGGGCGATGAAGTACGGTGCGACCGGCTGGGAGTCGGCCAACACCTACCCGCTGTTCCGCCGGCTGGAGAACAACGCCGACGGCGGAGAACACCACGGCACCGACGGTCCGGTGCGGATCCGTACGGTGCCGCCGTCCGACCCGTGCGGGGTGGCCCTGCTCGACGCGTGCGAGCAGACCGGGATCCCGCGGGTCCGGTTCAACAGCGGTGAGACCGTCGTCAACGGCGCCAACTTCTTCCAGATCAACGTCCGCGAGGACGGCGTACGCGCCTCGTCGTCGGTGGCGTATCTGCACCCGATCATCGGGAACCGGTCGAACTTCTCGCTGCTGACCGGGTTGCGGGCGAAGAAGCTGGTGATCGAGGGCGGTCGCTGCACCGGGGTGGACGTGCTCGACCCCGACCTGATCCACACCCGGCGCATCTCCGCGCGCCGTGAGGTGGTGCTGTCCGCGGGCGCCATCGACTCGCCGAAGCTGCTGATGCTGTCCGGAATCGGTCCGGCGTCGCATCTTCGTGAGTTCGGCATCGACGTCATCGTCGACGCGCCGGGTGTCGGATCGAACCTGCAGGACCACCCCGAGGGCGTCATCCAGTGGGAGGCGAAGCAGCCGATGCCGTCGACGTCCACCCAATGGTGGGAGATCGGCATCTTCACCACCACCGAGGACGGCCTGGACCGCCCCGACCTGATGTTTCACTACGGTTCGGTCCCGTTCGACATGCACACGCTGCGGCAGGGCTACCCGACCACCGAGAACGGTTTCTGCTTGACGCCCAATGTGACGCACGCCCGCTCGCGTGGGACGGTCCGGCTGCGCAGCATCGATTTCCGCGACAAGCCCAAGGTCGATCCGCGTTACTTCACCGATCCGCACGACATGCGCGTCATGGTGGCCGGCATCAAGCTGGCCCGGCGGATCGTCTCGCAGCCGGCGATGGCGGACTGGGCCGGCGCAGAGCTGTACCCGGGGCCGGACGTGCAGACCGATGACGAGATCGCCGATTACATCAAGCGCACGCACAACACCGTCTACCACCCGGCCGGCACGGTGCGGATGGGCGCGCCCGACGACGACAGCTCCCCGCTCGACCCGGAGTTGCGCGTCAAGGGTGTGGCGGGGCTGCGCGTGGCCGACGCCTCGGTGATGCCCGAGCTGACGACCGTCAACCCGAACATCACCACGATGATGATCGGCGAACGCTGCGCCGACCTCATCAAGTCTGCTGCCCGCGCCTGACCCTCGTCGAATGATCATGTTCACTTGGTAATTGCCTGGTCCACCACCCGTGCCAGGGTGGTGGACCTGCACAAGCCCTGGTGGTGTGCGCAGGCGGCGACCACGGCTGCAGGGGTGCATCTGAACAGCGGGTCACTGCATGCAGGGGCTGGTTCTGGTAGGCAGACCCGCGCGGATTGACAGGCAGGAGCCGATTGCTGAATCGTTCGGCCATGCCGTTGTCCGCGCAGTGGAAATCGTTCATCGCCGGAGCGCTGGTCGCCAACAGCGTGCCGCACCTGGCCAGCGGCGTGGCGGGACACGAGCACCTGACGCCGCTGGCCGGGCGGCGCTCGTCGCCGGCGGTGAACGTGGCCTGGGGTGCGCTCAACCTCGGTGCTGGTCTGATGCTCGTGCGGCGCGCGGCTGCCGGCTCGGGCCGGTGGGACCGCCGGTTGGTGTGGTTCGAGGGTGGCGCGTTGGCGTTCACGGCATGGATGGCGATCAGCGAGGCCGTCGGCGCCGTCAACTCCGACCTCTGACGACGCCCGTCACGAGAGCTGAGTCTTGGATCCGGGTAGCGGCCCGCGGGGTGATCGTCGGTAAGCCCGTTTCTAGACGTTTGCACACGTCGTCTGGCCGGTGATGACGACTTCGCTGCCCGGCTCACCGGCCGCGCGCACCTCGAATGAAATGGTTTCGTCGTCGTTGGTGGCGCGGAAGGTGCGTTCGCCGCCGAGGTCGTCCGGCTCACCGACTTCGGAGACCGTGTAGTAGTCGGGATCGTTGACGTTGAAGCTGGCGAACACGCCGCTGGCGAAGAGGTCCAGGTTGCTGTCGGGCTCGCCGTCCATCATGGGGAACGTCGCTTCGAACTTGCGGCGCGCGCCTTCGTCGCACGGGACGTCCTCGCTACCGTCGTCGACGATCTCGGCAGCTTCCGGGTCAGCGCTGTATTGATCGACAAGATAATCGAAGATCGTGGTCGCGTCCTGCTCGAACTGCGGGGCGATCTCGTCCAGGTCAGGACCACTCTGGCAGGCACTCAGGCCGACGGCGAGGAAAACAACGACGAGGGCCTGCGGACGCGCCCGCATACTTCTCCACCTCCGTGCCGCGGATCCGCGGCCGCCTTGTTCACGTGATCAGCGGTCACTGTAACGGACAGTCCGGCCTGTTGCCGCACCCGTAATGATCAAACGGCGCCCAGGAAGCCATTCTTCAAGTCATGCGGTAGGTTTTGCACACCTACTTGCGTCGGGCACTGGAGTGCGAACGGAGAGCCATGTGCGGTGACGATGAGTCCACCAATCCGGAATATGAGCGGCTGAAGGACCTCAAAGACCGCGTCACGAACAATCGGGACTCCATCGAGGAGGCGTTGAAGGACGCCAAGAATCGCATGGACGAAGGTGACACGTGGACAGGTTCAGCAGCAGCCACTCCCTGGGCCGAGGAGGTCGCGGGCCGTCATCGCCGAATTCCGGGGCTGGTCGACGGCATGATCGACGCGATCGAGGCGCGAATGAGCGAGGTCGGCGAATCGGGCGACTCCACGGAGTAGGGCGAACGCTACGTACACAGGGGACAGGGGCGACACATGGGGCCAACCGAGGACGACGGGGGCGCGAGCAACTACTCCAGCATCTATGTGGAGTCGTTCGAGGAGATGATCTCGACGCTCGAACGCCGATCCGAAGACTCACACGACGAGGTCTCGGGGATCAAGTCAGGGATGGAAGCCGATGGCGTCGACACGAGTGACGCCAAAGAGCTCTTGACGATCTTCGACTGGGTCGAAGACGAGCTTCCGATGCTCAGGCGTCGCTTGAGCTTGGCGAAGGTGGCGCACGGCGGCCAACCCGACGAGTTGTCGGCCTCGGTGTTCGAGCCCGTGACGTTGCCAACGGAAGACGAACTCAGCGAGGCACGCGATCTCGCCGACCGGATCAACAATCACGGATACACCGACGCCGAGCTGGCCGAGATCATCCACGATGTGGCTGGGGAACTGGACACCAGTGATCCGGATATCATGTCGGAGTTTTTCGGGCGCCTTGGCGTGCAACAGGCCGAACAGTTGATCTCCCTGATGTACGAAACAGGGAGCGAGACGATGCAGGAGGACATCCAGGCCTTCAGCCGAGGGTTGGGTGCCGCCACCATGGACACCGACCCGAGCGCAGAGTTCACCGAGTTCGTCGAGGAATTCACTACCGCGCCGACTCACGACGGCAACCTGGTCACGCCGGTGGCGTGGGGTCGGCTGGCGCTGATGCAGAGCGGGAACTTCGATCAAGAGTTCGTCGAGAATGCCGTGACCGCGAACGGTCTCGATCAGTTCGGCGAGAACAACAACTTCGACTACCGGGGCGGCGGCAATGTTGCCGGGAACGCCGGCCTTCCCGATGACGTGATCGCGCTCGCGTTCGGAGCCTTGGGCAACCACCCGGAAGCCTCGCGCAACGTCATCAACGGGATGCCCGGCGACATGAGTGACGTCGTCGATTCCGTGTTCGGCTATTGCGGGTCGGTCGGTAACGACGATGTCGCGGATGCGTTCGGACGGGCCATCAACTCCGGCGCCGGCGTCAACGACGAGTATTGGCGCGACCACAGCGACGAAGCCGCCCAGTTCGCGTTCAGTTTCATGCTCGCCGCCGGGGAGCATCCGGAGGTCCCTTGGGGCATCAAGCAGCACATGGGTGAGCTGGCAGCGTCGTATCGGCAAGAGATCTTGACCGGCGCCAGCATGGACGATGCGAAGTTCCGCGACTCTTCGATGTCTGCGCCGGACAACTTCGACGGCCTTTACAACGTGGACCCGGCCTTTTACCTGTCGCCGGAGGACACCTATCGATTCCTCCACGGTTTCGCTGACACCGACGAGCTGATGGCGCCGTTCGATGAAGCCATGGGTGAGATGTTCGAGTTGTTGCCGTCTCAGGCGGCCGGTGGCGACCAGCGAGCGCAGGAGGATGGCGAGCCGGACCCGCGTCAGTTCGAGAAAATGATGACGGCCTTCGGTAACCTCGCGGGTTTGCAGAACACCGCGATGCTCGACGTTCGTGGCGACATGGACGAACGTGACAAGGCGATTCGCGAGGGTATCGCCCAGGTCCTGACGTTCGGTCTGGGGAAAGTTCCCACGCCACAGACGATTGCTCCAAAGCTCGGCTGGAAGGCGTTCACGTACGTCGTCGGGAAGGGTCTGTCGAGTTACACCGAAGGCGGCGAGACGCGGGTCGATCAGGTCGAAGCCGAAGATCACCAGATGGCTTTGACGATGCATTACATGGTCGCCGAGGCATTGCTGGACGCCGACTACCCACACACCGAACTGCCGGACGAGATCACTGACGAGAACGGGAACCTACTCCCGGTGGAGGACATCGCCAAGAGTGAAGAGGCGATGCGTGCCTTTGCCGAGTGGACAGACGCCAACAACACCGGCGACGGGACCCCGTTCGACGACAAAGTCGATCATGGAGCCGGCGTGTTCCTCGGCGGCCAGGACAACGCCGAGCACACGGTGGAGTCCTGGGGCCTCGGCGAAGAGTGGACACCGAGCAAGTAGACGTGGATCAGTCGAATCAGGCGCGGATGGCGATCAGCGAGACCGTCGGCGCCGTCAGCTCCGACCGTTGACGACGAGGTCGCTCGGCGGGTCTGTGCTCGCACCACGAGGCGATTGCCTGCAACACCAGGCGTGTACGGGTGGTGGAGCAGGCAATCGCCAAGTGAACATGATCATTTGGCGAGCAGGGGAGGGAGGAGGAACGGCGGTGTGACGGCGTGCTCGTCGCCGGCCGTGGACGTCTCGAACGGCTCGACGTCTTGATCGCAGGTCGCCCCCTCCTCCGGCACCTCGAGGTCGATCAGGTAATCGCTGATGGCTGCGTCGGCACAGCTGCTCTTGGCGAGGCTGGTGTGTCCGTAGCCCTCGATGGTGAGGACCCGCGAGTTCTCGAACCGCTCGGCGAAGGGTTCGGTGTTGAAGTACGGCGTAGCCGGATCGAACCGAGTCCCGATGACGAGCACCGGCTCGTCGGTGTCTTGATCCCACGGCCCGGTGTAGGCGTCGTCGTCGGTGATACGCAGGAACTCACACGTCACTCCGATCCAGGCGCGGTAACGGCCGAAGTGGGGCATGCCTTCAGCGGCCTCGTCCACCATCTCCGGGTAGCTGAACGGGCGACCGGTGGTCCCTCCGTCCGCGCACATCGGAGCCAACGCACCGCCGGTCGAGGGGTAGTCGTTGCGACCGCGCCGGGATTCGGTCACGTCGCCGGCGAACCGTTCGGCCAGTTCCGCGCCGGCCCCGGACAGTGTCTGCTCCGCGGTCGCCACCTGGGCCAGCAACTGCGCCAGGCCCGTCCAGTCGCCGGGGTGATAAAGGCTGCTGAAGGACAAGGCCACGGCGGTCGGGTAGTCGATGACGACCTCGGTGCCGTCGGGCAGGGCGATGGTGACCGGCTCGGTCTTCAGCTGCTCGAACGTGTCGTCCACCACCGTTGCCGGGTCGCCGAGCGCTGCCAGCGCACAATGCTGCGGACCGGCATCGGCGCAGGTGCGCAGGAACTCGCCGAACGTCTCGGTGGCGCCTTCACCCTGGTCGATGCGCACGCCCACCGACACGTCCTCGGCTCCGGGCTGCCCGGTGTACTTCGATGGTGGGAACGCGCCGTCCAGCGCGAGGGCACGGACCCGATCAGGGAAGAGTCGGGCATACGTGGCACCGAGCGCGGTGCCGTAGGAGTAGCCCACATAGGTCAGCTCCTCGTCGCCCACCGCTTGGCGCAACAGGTCCATGTCGCGCGCGACATTGGCCGTCGACGCGTGGGCGAACCGGTCGCCGGAGGTCATGCGGCACTTGGCCGCCAGCCGGGCGTTGAGTCCGAGGAACTCGTACTCCTCGGCCGTGCTCACGGGAAACGCCGGCTGCTTGGCAAGCTCTGCCTGCTCTTCTTCCAGCGAGTCGAAGCAGGTGGCCGGGTCGGACCGAGATACCGTGCGCGGGTCGAACCCGATGATGTCGAAACGCGCGCGCACGTCGTCGGCGTAGGCCGTCAAGCCGGCGGTGTGGACGAAGTCGACGCCCGATCCACCCGGACCACCGGGGTTGGTGAACAGCGAACCGATGCGCGCCTCCGGGTCGGTGGCCGGAAGCCTGGTGAGAGCGATGGTGGTGGTCGCCCCCTCGGGCTCGTCGTAGTCGGTCGGGACCTCAGCCGTCGCACACTCGAACGCTTCGAGACCGTCGCCGCACGAGCGCCAATCCAGCGTCGGAACGGGGGCGTCGACCTGCTCCGCGATGCCCCGCGGGTCGTCGGCTGCGGCGAAGGCCGGCCCGATGAACAGCGGTGCGGCAACACCTGTGGCCAGCATCGACGTCAGGGTGCGGCGGGTGGTCGAGCGGTTGACGTTCATCGTGTCCCTAGGTCGTCCGGGCTGGTGCCGCGTCGACCCTAACGGGGTCAATCGTTCAGCCTGGTCCTTCGCAGTGAGGGTTTTCGATGTCGTGCGCGCAGAGGAGCGGGAACTCCACATTCCATGGATTCCATGCCGAGTTCCTGACAGCAGATGTCAGGTGTTCTGGTTCATGCTCGGAGCAGCGGCACGCCAACGACGTGCGCGATGAGCAGGAGGCATGGATGACGACACGACTCGACGGGACCGTGGCTCTGGTCGCCGGCGCGACACGCGGAGCCGGACGGGGGATCGCCGTGGAGCTCGGCGCCGCCGGGGCGACGGTGTATGTGACCGGTCGCACTACTCGGCAACGCCGTTCGGAGTACGACCGGCCCGAAACGATCGAAGAGACCGCCGAACTGGTCACCGCCGCCGGTGGGACAGGGATCGCCGTCCCCACCGACCACCTGGTGGCTGCCGAGGTGCAGGCGCTGGTCGAGCGCATCGACGCCGAGCAGGGACAGCTGAATGTGCTCGTCAACGACATCTGGGGCGGAGAGAACCTGTTCGCGTGGGACGCGCCGCTGTGGGAGCACGATCTCGACAACGGGCTGCGCCTGCTTCGCCTGGGGGTGGAGACACATGCGATCACCAGTCACTATGCGATGCCGCTGCTGCTGCGGAAGCCGGGCGGATTGGTCGTGGAGATGACCGACGGAACGGCGGACTACAACCGCGACAACTACCGGGTGTCGTTCTTCTACGACCTGGTCAAAGCATCGGTGCTGCGGATGGCGTTCGGGCTGGGGCACGAGCTCGGGCCGCGGGGCGCGACGGCGCTTGCCTTGACGCCCGGGTGGCTGCGCTCGGAGATGATGCTGGAGCATTACGGCGTCGAGGAGTCGAACTGGCGCGACGCGCTGACCACGGAGCCGCACTTCGGTATCTCCGAGACGCCGCGCTTCGTCGGGCGGGCCGTGGTCGCCTTGGCCGCCGATCCGGACGTGGCGCGCTGGAACGGTGCCTCGGTGTCCAGTGGCGGGCTGGCGCAGGAGTACGGATTCACCGACGTGGACGGTAGCCGCCCCGATGCCTGGCGCTACATCGTGGAGGTGCAGGACGTCGGCGGTCCGGCCGATACGACCGGCTATCGGTGAGGTCGTTCGGATGTCGACAGCGGGTCAGGCGAGTTCGGCGTGCCACGGCTCGTCGGGATGGGACGGGCGGGCGCCCTCGCGGGTGAGACGTTCGAGACGCTCCTGGTAGTCGTCGGGTTCTGCCCGGCGGTGGCTGCCTTTGTTGACGTCGTTGATGGTGAGACCGCGGGCGGCGAGCCACGCGCGAGCCGAATCGCTGAGCAGTTCTTCGCTGCGACCGACGCCGTAGAGCATGTAGGGGGTCCAGCGTCGCTGGCTCCAGTCTTCAGCGGGCACGGGGTAGGGGTCCTCAGGGGGTGGTTCGGGCCCGAAGAGGTCGTAGTAGAGGTTGCGCAACCACTCGTCGTTGACCCATTGGGGCTCGTTCCCGGGTAGGGATCGGTCGGAGGAGTCGCGGATGTGGGCGGCGAGTTCGTCGCGGAAGGCGCGGAAGCCATCGGTGTCTTCCGCGAGCCATTCCGGGGCCATCTCGCAGCCTTCGATGTAGGTCTCGGGTTCGTCGCCGCCGGCGAACCAGTTCCCGACCCACAGCCGGTAGATCTCGGTCATCGGCGTCACGAATCTGTACTCCTTAGTCGCGTGAACCGCTCATCTGGCGTTGGTACGGGATAGCACGTGGTCATGATCCAATGATCACCGGACTTGCGAAAGCTCATGGCGGCGCCCGGGTCGAGTCCGTCAGCGATGGGATCGGTGGGCACGATCGGCATCGGATCAGCGCCGGAGCCCATCGCGAAATCGCGGGCCTGGGCCCAATCTCGGGCCATGTCTTCAGTCTGGGTTCCGGCACCCCGGTACGCGGCGGTATCGCCGGGCTCCAGACCGCACTCGTGCGCGGGCACGAAGATCCGCGCGGTTCGACCGACCGCCTTGCTGGTGAGATAGGTCTCGAGGCCGGCCACGGTGTTCCCGGTAGCGGCCAGCAGCGCCCGCAGAGGTTTGGCCATGGCCTCCATGGTGGTGAACTTGCCAGCCAATGGGCCGACGACGTGGTTGGTGCTGACGGTGCCGTCGTCGTTCAGAGCCCAGCGATTGGCACTGTTCGTTCGCCCGGCGGGGTCTTTGCGCCAGGTGAGCCGAGCCTTGAGGGCGTCGTCGGTGACGTCGGGGCCGTGGGTTTGAAGAGCGTGACTTCTGGAATGAGTCTGCATCCTGGTGATCATCTCGTGCAGCTCTGATGGGAACTGGGCGGCGAACGCGGCGACTTGACCAGCTGGGGCGCTCGGCCCGTTGGACGCGGCGGATCGGGCACTGGCGGTGGTGATGACATCGCTGTCGGTGTGGTCGGTGAGGACGTGTTCGACGTAGCGGCGGGACTCGATGGTCGGAAACGTCGCGACGATGCCGGACAGGCCGGAGCCGGGCGAAGGGAGGGTGAATGGCGCGGAGGCGAGATCCGGCTGCCCGGTGAGCAGACCGAGCAGCGTTCGAGCTTCGGTGCTGTAACTTTCCCCGGCCTGACGAAGCTCGGTTTCAGCTCGCGCGGTCCCGGCGGTCATGATGTCGGTGACCTCGGTAGTCAGGGCGTCACCGCCGGGGACTGCGCCCAGCATGCGGGCCAGGGTGTCAGCTTCGCGCCGAGCCTGGGCTACTGCGTCGGCGCAGTGGCGGTCGTAGTCGCTCCAGGCGGTGAGCAGGTGGTGTACGGCGTAGCGGATGTTCCCTTGGGTCTCCGCCATGACGCCGCCACCTCCTCATGATCACGACGTCAGTGAAGGTCACCCAGCGCCACGTTCTGTGACGGGCGGATCACGAAGCGTCGAGCAGTCGGCGGGACTGCTCTCTTGCCGCCCGGGCGATCGCCTCGACGTCACTGGTGAGCAGGACGTCGTCCTCCACCACCACCCGGCCGTTGCAGACGAGCATCGACAAGGCAGGCGGCGCCCCCAGGGCCAGGGCGGCGACCGGGTCGCCGATGGACGAGTGCTCTACGCCGTCGACCCGCCAGACGGCGAAGTCGGCCAGCTTGCCCGGCTCGATCGAGCCGATCTCCTCGGCACGGCCCAGCACGCTCGCCCCGCCCATGGTCGCCAGTCGCAGGGCTTGCCGTGAGGTCAGCGCCGACGGCCCGCGGCGCGCTCGCGCGAACAGCAGAGCGGCCCGCACCTCGGGGGCCAGACGGCCGCTTTCGTTGGAGGCGGCGCCGTCGACACCGAGCCCGACGGGGACGCCCGCGGTGAGCATCTCGGGCAGCGGCGCGATACCGACACCGAGCCGGGCGTTGGAGGACGGGCAGTGCGCGACGCCGGTGCCGGTCGCGGCGAAGCGCTCGATGTCGGCGTCGTTCATGTGCACGCAGTGCGCCATCCACACGTCGGCACCGAGCCAGCCGAGTCCGTCGAGATAGTCCGTGGGCCGCATCCCGAAGTGCTCCAGGCAGTACTGCTCCTCCTCGGCCGTCTCCGAGCCGTGGGTGTGCAGCCGCACACGGTGCGAGCGGGCCAACGCCGCGCTCTCACGCAGCAGGTCGCTGGTGACCGAGAACGGTGAGCAGGGCGCGACGGCGACCCTGGTCATCGCCTCCGGTGCCGGGTCGTGATGATCCTCGATCGCCTGGGCGGTCGCGGCGAGGATCCCGTCGATGCTCTCCACCGCGTAATCCGGCGGCAAGCCACCCGCTGATTCGCCCAGGTCCATCGAGCCGCGGGCGGCGTGCAGGCGCACGCCGAGTTCGCTCGCCGCGCGGACGGTAGCGGCGAACACGTCACCTCCATCGCGGGGAAAGACGTAATGGTGGTCCGCCGTCGTCGTACAACCGGACAGCAGCAACGCCGCGATCGAGCCGCGCGCGGCAGCATGAACGGAGTCTTCGTCGATGCGCGACCACGTCGGGTAGAGCGCCACCAGCCAGTCGAACAGGATCGCGTCGGGCGCCAGGCCGCGGGTCAACCACTGGTAGAAGTGGTGGTGCGTGTTGACCAGGCCGGGGGTCAGCACGTGCCCCGTGCCGTCGACCCACCGCGTCGATGCGTCGCCGGTCACCGTCGCCGGGCCTGGCCCGACCGCCACGATCCGACGGCCCTCGACCACCACGTGGCCGGAGTCGATCTCGGTGTCGTGGGCGTCGACGGTGGCGATCGCGGCGTTTTCGACGACGATCCGATCCGGCACGCCAGCTACTGTGCCAGGTATGGCGGATCATCTCGACGCCCGTGAACCGGTGGCGTTCAACGCCATGCCCGATAATGCCGCCGCCGAAGCGTTGTCTGCGTGCTGCGCGTCGACCGCCTGGGTCCGCGCCGTGCTCGCTGGTCGGCCTTACGCTTCGGGGGCACACCTGATGCAGGCCGCGAACGACGCGCTCGCCGCGATGAGCGAGGACGACGTCGACGAGGCGCTGGCGGCGCATCCACGCATCGGGGCAGCACCAGACGAGAGCGCCGCCGCGACGACGGCGTCGCACCATGAGCAGGCCGGCGTGCAGGACGCCGCGGCTGCGATCCGTGAGGCGCTGGCCGCGGGCAACCGCGAATACGAGCGGCGCTTCGGGCGCGTTTACCTGGTCCGGGCGACGGGTCGCAGCGCCGACGAGCTGCTGACGATCCTGCACCGACGACTGGACAACGATCCGGCGACGGAACGCGCGGTCGTGCGGGCCGAACTCGGTGAGATCAACCGGATCCGGCTGCAGAAACTGCTGGTCGGCACGTGACAAGCGGGCGACGAAAGGGGAGCGATAGCCGTGAGCACGGTGACCACCCACGTCCTGGACACCTCGCGCGGTAGGCCGGCCGCCGGCGTAACGGTCCGCCTCGACCGGGTCGTCGACGCCACGGCGCAGCCGCTGGCTCAGGCGACGACCGACGGCGACGGCCGGATCGCTGAAATCGGCCCCGAGAACGCACCAGCCGGCCACTACCGGCTGGTGTTCGGCTCCGGAGACTACTTCGCCACGCATGGACAGCAGACGTTCTATCCGTACGTGACGGTGGATTTCGACATCGCGGATCCGCACCAGCACTACCACGTGCCGCTGCTGCTGAGCCCGTACGGCTTCACCACCTACCGGGGGAGTTAGTCCGATGGCGATCGTTTTGGGGCCGAATCACTACGGCAAGGCCGAGATCCACCTGGTGCGCGTGTACCGCGACACCGCGCGCCATGAGATCCGCGACGTGCTGGTGTCGACGTCGTTGCGAGGCGATTTCGACGCCGCCCATGTCCGCGGCGACCAAGCGGACGTACTGCCGACGGATTCGCAGAAGAACGCGGTGTTCGCCTACGCCAAGGAGCACGGGGTCGGCGAGATCGAGGATTTCGCGCTCGCGCTGGGCCGGTACTTCACCGGGATCGAGTCGGTGACTGCCGCCCGCATCGAGGTCGACGAGGGCGGCTGGCAACGCATCGGCGACCACGATCACGCCTTCGTCCGAAGCGGCCGGGAGAGCCGGACCACGACGGTGACGGTGCAGGCAGGCGGGGCGCACGTCGTGTCCGGGGTGAAAGAGCTGACGGTGATGAAATCGTCGGGCTCACAGTTCCGCGGCTTCCGACGTGATCGGTACACGACGCTCGAGGAAGCCGACGACCGCATCCTGGCGACGGCCCTGACCGCCCGGTGGCGCCACCTCGACGGCGACACGGCGCCCGGCCTCGTCGACTGGAGCGCCCGCCACGCCGCGATCCGCTCGATGCTGCTCGACGCGTTCGCGGCCACCCACAGCCGCGCGTTGCAACACACGCTGTGGTCGATGGGCCGGGCGGTGCTGGACGCCCAGCCGGATCTGGCCGAGATCCGCCTGACAGCGCCGAACCTGCACCACTTCGTCGTCGATCTCGAACCGTTCGGCCTGGACAATCCCGGTGAGGTGTTCCACGCCGCCGACCGCCCGTACGGCCTGATCGACGCGACCGTTCAACGTGATGACGCGCCGCCTGGCCCGTCGTGGAGCGCCTGAGACCGTCGACGCCGTTTCACGAACTCGCGACCGCAGCGCTGTCGGACGAGCCGGCCGGCGGAGTGACTCGTCGCGGCCTGATGAGCATGCCGCAGACCAGTGCACCGGAGAGCAGGATGGCGCTGGTGGCCCAGTACGCGACGGTGTTGCCGTGGATGAGGGACTGCACCGCGGAGTCGGTGGTCTCCGGATCTGCGGCTCGATGCGCCGCGGTCGCGCTGACGGCGATGGTGTTCAGCAGTGCGGTGCCGAACGCGGCGCCGAGTTGCTGTGCGGCGTTGACCATGGCAGAGGCGGCTCCGGAGTCGTCGGGCCGGACGCCGAGGGTGGCGAGGTTCATCGCGGGACCGAAGATCAGCCCGAATCCGGTGCCGGCGACGACGAGTCCGGGCAGGATCGCCGAGGCGTAGGCCGAGCCCGAGTCGATGAAGGTGAACGACGCGGCGCCGGAGGCCGCGACGACGAGACCAGCGACCGCGAGCGTCCGGGCTCCCCAACGTGGCAACAGCGCACTGCCCGCGAGAATCGCCCCGACCACCAGCATGACGACCAACGGCAGGAAGGCCAGCCCCGTGGCCAGCGGCGTGAAGCCGAGAACGAGTTGCAGGTGGTAGGTGAGGAACAGGAAGACGCCGAACATGCCGATACCGGCGACGGCGACCATGAGATACGCGCCGCCGCGGTTGCGATCCAGCACGACGCGCATCGGCAGGATGGGCCGCGCGGCCCTGTTCTCGATGCCGACGAACAGCGCCAGCAGAACCAGTCCACCGGCGACGACCCCGACGGTGAGGGGGTTGGTCCAGGAGCGGACTCGGCGACGGTGAGACCGTAGACGATGGCGAGAACGCCGAGCGTCGACGTGACGGCGCCGAGCACGTCGGGACGTCCGGCAGCGCGACGCGGCGCGTCGTCGGCCGGCAGGAGCCTGATCGCCAGCGCCGCGATCATGACACCGATGACGACGTTGATGAGCAGGCACCAGCGCCAGTCGAGGTACTCGGTGAGGTAGCCGCCCGCGATCAGCCCGATGGCGCTGCCGCTGCTGGACACGGCACCGAAGATGCCGAAGGCCTTTCCGCGCGCGGGGGTGTCCGCGAACGATGTCGCGAGCAGCGACAGCGTCGCTGGCGCCATGAGCGCGCCGGAAATGCCTTGGAGCGCCCGTGCGACGACGAGCATGGGGAAGCCGGTGGCGAAGCCGCCGACGAGTGAGGCGCCGACGAACCCGCTCAGGGAGATCAGCAGCAGCCGTTTGCGCCCGAAGGTGTCCGCCAGCCGGCCGCCGACCAGCAGGAGACTGCCGAACGTGAGCGCGTAGGCGGTGATGATCCAGGGGCGGTCGGCATCGGTGATTTTCTGGACTAACGGCGCCACGGGTGGTGGCGCGTCGAGGACCCGGGGCGGTGACTTATCCTGCGCAGGTGTGCATCGGATTGGACGACTGAGATCGTGCCGTCGTCGCGGATCCCGGTGGCCCTTCATTGGAGTGGGGGCAAGGACTCGGCCCACGCCTTGGGGCGTCTGCTGGCTGATGCCCGGTACGAGGTCCGCTGCCTGGTCACCACCATTGATGCCACTCGTGAGGAGTCGTCGGTGCACGGGCTCCCTACGCATCTGTTGCGCGCCCAAGCCGACGCCGCTGGCTTGCCGCTCCTCACCGTGGCGCTGTCTGGGCCGGGGTTGGACGACTACGTCGAGGTCATGAACACGGCGACGCGGGAACTGCACCGGGACGGGATCCGTGCTTTCGCGTTCGGGGATTTAGAGCACTCTGGGGCGCTGGCGTATCGGGAGGATCAGTTCACACCGCACGGCGTGGAGATGGTCGAGCCCCTGTGGGGCATGACATCAGATCAGTGCATGGCCGAATACCTCGGCTCGGGGATCCAGTCGATCACGGTGGTCGTGGACGCGAGCCTCCTCGGCCGCGACCACCTTGGTGTCCCGGTGGACGAAGCCTTCATCGACGCGCTGCCCGCGAACTGCGACCCCTGCGGAGAGACCGGCGAGTATCACACTTTCGTGTGGAACGCGCCGTACTTCCGCAGCCCAGTGGGGTTCACCACCGGACGAACTGAGTACCTGGAGCACCGGATCGGAACCCAGGACGGAGTCAAGGAGTTCACCTACTGGCGAATGCACCTCCACCGAGAAACCCACCCTTCGTAGCCCAGCGGCCTCCAGCCGAACGCACCTCTTCTGGACTACGAGTTGATGGCGGGTGAACGCGTCGGCGTTGATACGGCCTGATCCTGGTCGGTTCCGCGCCGATCAGTGCGACTCTGGACCGAACAGTGGCTCTGCGTCGCCGCCAAGCAGGAACGCGAACCGGGCGAGGTCTGCTCGCAAGGAGTCGACGTCGTAGCCGTCGGTGCCGACGAAGTTGAGCAGGGAGCGTTGCAGTGCCGCGTGGTCACGGGCCAACCAGCCGACGATGAGGTCGAGCATCTCGACCAGCTCGGCCGCGTCCGTCGCGTTCAACGACACCTCGGGCATCGTGGTCCTCCTGGGCAGTGAGTTGTGGTCAGACCCCTGGTCGGTTGCTCGGGGGCATGGCTGGGTGTCCTAGCAGGACGCTGCCGTCGCGGGGCGGGGCCGTGGCCAGGATCTTGTCGCGGGCGGCCTGCAGGCTGATGGTGAGTTGCTCGACCTCGCCTGCCCAGCCGCGTTCTTCGGCTTCGGCGATGCGTTCCTTGAGACTGGCTGCGATCGCCTCTAGCCGGTCGAGCTGCGCGGGGTCGACGCGGAGGACTGGGCAGCGGATGCAGGCGTGCTCGTGTTCGCAGGTCGAGCCGTAGGGGCGGGCGCAGGAGCCGAGTTCGACGCTGCGGAGGGTGAAATGCTCCTCGAACTCGTCCCACTCCTCATGGGTGGGTTCGCGGTACTCCTCGGGTGGCCGGGTCGAGCGGCGTCGGTCGACGAAGGCGCGGTATGTGCGGATCAGGTCGTCTTGGAAGACGGCCGTGTAGGGCTGGGTGCTGTTGAGGTGACGGTGGCCGAGGATCTTCGAGGCGATGTGCAACGGCAGCCCGTCTTGGACGGCGGTGGTGGTGAAGACTCGACGGAAGTCGTGTGGTGTGAGGTGCAGAGGGTTCCCGGCGCGGTCGGTCAACCCCATTCGTCGGGACACGTCGCGGAGTACGTCGCGCACCGTGGTGGGGCTCATGACTGCCGGGCCGGTGCCGAACTCGCGTTGGAAGAGGTGCGGCAGCAGCGGGCCGGTGGTGGCCTCGTAGTTGTCGTAGCGGGCCACGAGCGGGACCGATCCGTTGTAGCGGTTCCGGAGTCGGCTGATGACCGAGGCCAGCACGCTGGCCAGTTCGGGAGTGACCAGGAGCAGCCGCTCCTCGTTCGTCTTCGACGGCACGATCTGCAGCAGCGGGACGAGCTCGCCGGTGGTGGAGAGCCGGTGGGAGACCAACGCCAGATGGGTGAGCTCGAGGAGTTCCTCGATCCGTAGGCCCGTGTGCCGGAGGGTCTCGATGACCGCCCAGGTCCAGAACGCGTCTTCCTCGACTCTGCCGACGCTGAGGTGCTTGTCGGTTTCGAGGCAGACCACGTCGCAGGCCAGCTCGGGAGGCATGCCCCGGCCGGCGCGGACCCGGGTGGCGGTCCGTCGGTAGGTGAGCCCGGCGAAGGAGAACGTGTCTCCGATCGCGGTCTGCTTGGCCAGCGCGAGCATCTGGTCCGCGTCGCGTCGCTCCTGCTCCAGTCGCGCCAGCATCTGCGGAACCAACGGCACCCGCTCGCGGATGCGCTGATGGATCCGGGCCTGGTTCAACAGCTTGCGTTTGGCGTTTCCTGCCACGTCCGTGCGGGTGATGGGTGAGGCGACCACCCAGGGGGCGAGCGAGTCGTCGTGCAGGGCCCAGTCCCGGATGTCCAGGTAGAAGGAGCGCACCGTCATCACGACGTCGCCGTAGTCGGCGCGTGGACGGGTGGACCCGTCGGAGGCGACGATAACGGCCAGGCGCTCCTTCCACGCCGTCACCATCTCCTTGGGCAGCGCGATCGAGTCGGTGCCCGCGAGTTCGGGGTGGTGGCGCTCGAGGTCGGTCCAGAAGTTGCCGACCAGCATCCGTGCCAGGGACTTCAGCGTCGTGTAGTCCACACGCGTCTTGCGCTCCTCCAGGTAGCGGATCAGCAGGTCGCGCACCGGCCCGTGAGCGATGCCGTATCGGTCGACGAGGTAGGCGATGCTGCGTTGCCCGGGCCGCAGCGCGGCGCGTAGCGAGGACCCCTTCGGCAGGATGCCGACGTTGGCCAGGAGCATCCACGTTGCGCCCAAGCCCGGAGCGGGGCTGTCGTGAAGGGCCTGGTAGTGCGCCCGGAGGGCGAAGATGTCCTCGGCCGTCAGGTCGGGCAGGTCCTTGCCGGTGTGGAGCATCATCTTGCCGAGGACTGCCCACGCGTCGCGCAGCCGGCGGCCGCTCATGTTGGTCTGGTCGGCGTAGGCGTTCATCTGGGCCACCAGGGCCGTGTTCTGCTGCTCGATGATCTGGCGGTAGGCCTTGGTCTTCCATCTGGAGAAGAACTGCCAGCCCGGCAAGATCACCCGCGAGACGACGAGCGTGCGCAGGCCTTCGACGGCGATCTGGTGCACCGTGGTCGTTGCCCGGCGATCGTTCCCGTGTCGTGCTGTTATCCAGCTGGTCCAGTCGGCGTCAGCGTTGGCGGCCACCCACCGGTCGCGCCATCCGTCGCCGGGGAAGGTGAGCAGCCAGTCCAGCACCCACGAGGTGCCCTCGAGGTAGCGGTCGCGCCAGTACTGGCTTTCGGGCCAGTCCGGCAGCTTCTGGACCACCACCAGCACCTCGTCCTTCGGCATGGTGTCGTACGGCCCGGCGAACATCTGGCCGACCAGTTCCGGATGCTGGAGATAGCGGGGCCCGCACAGCAGCAATTGCTCGCGTGTCAGCACGCTCTTCATCACAGCGTCCCGTCGCCGAACAGCACCGCCAGGTCGCTGGGCCGGTAGCCGTGATCGACCGGGACTGGCTCTGGTCTTGGCTCAGCGAGCCGGGCCAGGTGCGCCGCGACCCGCTCGATGGTGTGCCGCTCGTCCTCGACGAGATAGATCTCCGCGGTCGTTTCCAGATGGGCGTGGCCCAAGATCGTCTGCACGTCGCGCAGTGAAACCTCGTCGTCGCCGGCCATCCGCAACGCGCAGGTGTGTCGCAGATCGTGCATCGACCAGTTCGTCCCCAGCTTCTGGTTCGCCCGTCGCAGTACTGCCCGCAACGCCTCATACGTCAGTGGGATCCGGGTCATGGCGCCATCGGTGCCGCGTCGCTTGCGCAGCGTGACCCACAGCGGATCGGCCGGACCGACGCCGCCGACCTCGGCGAGGTAGAGGCGCAGCCACACGAATGCCTCGTTGCTTCCCGGCAGCCACTGCTCGGCCCGGGTGCCCTTGCGGATCACCCGGACCCGCTGGTTGCCCCAGTCCACATCGCTGCCACGCAGGCCGAGGACCTCTGCAGCGCGGGCCCCGTTGCTCACCGTCAGCGCGAGCAGTGCCCGGTCGCGGTTCGATCCCAGTGTGTCGAACAGCGACCCCCAGGCGTCATCGTCGAGCGCCCGCGGCCGGCGGCGCGGCACCTTCGGGTTGTACCGGACCCGCCCTTCGGGCCGGAATCGCTCCATCGGATTGTGATGTGCGTTGGGGCGGCCCTGCCCGCGGTGGTCGCGCACGACCGGGTTCACCACCGGCCCCAGCCCCTGGTCACCGAAGAACTCATAGAACGCCGAGATCACCGCGTTGTTGTGCCGGATCGTGCGCGCCGCGTAGTGGTCATCCAGGTATCGCTTGCCCGTCACCTGATTCACGGTCCCGGCGGTTGTCGCCGATCCCGTGCGCGGCGAACGACGCGGCTTGGGGTGCAACTGCAGCCACAACGTCAGATCGCGAACCTCTGCCGGCGTCGCCCGATCCCAATCGACGCCGACCGCCTCAAGCCAACGCCACCAGCGCAGCAGCGCGTAGGCGTAGGAGCGCACACTTCCCCGGCTGTTGCCGCGCGCCGCGAAGTCCCGGAGGAACTCCGCAACTGGCCTGATGGCGTGGCCTGTGTCGTCGTAGACGAGCCACGCCACGCCCGAAGCGCCGGGTCGGACGGAACCACGCCGGTCAACGCGCAGCTCTTCAAGATCACGAGCCAAGGCCAGGTACCTCCCACAGACGTCTGATGCGCCAAGAGGTCTATCAGCCCGGCGATCGCCAGTAGTCCGGTCAACATGGCAGCCGAGGTCGGTCTGCGTGGTCGGCAGCGCCACGTTCATGACCGTGGAATCGAGAACGAGCAGGAGTTGAGTGGCGGACAGCGCCGCGAGAATCCACCAGCGAAGACGGTCTCTGCTACCGGCGGGCATGGCTGCTGATTCAGGCCTGGGGATCACGTCGTAGCGCTGCCGACGGTGGGCGAGTGGGCCCACGTCATCTGGCTGTGTGTTCCTGGGCTCCAGCTTCGGCGAGCTGTTGACAGCCCGCCAACGAAGTTTGCGATATCCGCAAATAGCTGGGAGCCTCGATGGATGGCCATGGACTTCGACGACGTCCTCGGCACGGTGGGTGCCCGGTTGAGGGCGCACCGCCGTCGGCACGGACTGACCCTCGCCGCGGTCGCCGAGCTCACCGACATCCCAGTCAGTACGTTGTCCCGGCTCGAGTCGGGCAAGCGCAGTCCGGGGCTGGAGCTCCTGTTACCGCTCGCTCGCGCCTACAACGTGCCGCTCGACGATCTGGTCGGTGCGCCCCCGAGCGGCGACCCGCGGGTCCATCTGCGACCGTTCACGTACAACGGCATGACCGTGATCCCGTTGACGCGCAATCCCGGCGGGCTGCAGGTCTACAAGCAGATCCTGCCATCCGGGCTGACCGACGGGACGACACCGGAATTGAAGTCGCACGAGGGCTATCACTGGCTTTATCTGCTGCGCGGGCGCCTGCGGATGATCCTCGGCGACGACGACTTCGTCCTGTCCACCGGCGAGGTCGCCGAGTTCGACACGCACCTCCCGCATTGGTACGGCAACGCCGACGAGCATCCTGTGGAGTTCCTCAGCATCCTCGGCCCGCAAGGCCAACGGTTCCATCTCCGGGCAGCACCTCGATGAGCCCGCCGGGCTACGGGCGACGCGTTGACGTCACGACGCCTTCTGGGCGAACTCACGCACGCTCGACGTGTGCGCACCGAGGTGGCGCCAGGCCGGCGAGTGCGTGTAGATGACCTCGCCGAAGGCCGGCGCCTTCGGCTGGTCGACCCATCCGCGCATGACCTCGGACCCCACCGTCATCCAATCCACCGGGACTGCCCCGGCCTGGACCAGTCGCATCAGCGCCGCATCGTGTGTCTCCTTGGTGGACCCGGCCGACGCGTCCACCACGATGTACACCTCGTGACCCTGGTCCAGGGCGGTGAGGGCGGTGAAGGCGAGGCAGATCTCGGTCAGCACACCCGCCATGATCAGCTTCTTGCGGCCGGTGGCCTCGACAGCCGCACTGAACTCGGCGCTGTCGAACGCGTCGAACACGGGGTCGCGGTGGATGACCGGCGTGTCGCCGAGTACCTCGACCAGCTCGGGATACAGGGGACCCGCGGGCGAGTCCTCGTATGCCGAGGTCACCACCAGAGGGAGCTCGAAAACCTTGGCGGTCTTAGCGAGTGCGAGCGTCGCGTTGAGGTTGTCGGCGATCGGGTGCGACCCGATCAGGTTCGAGAAGCCGACCTCGTGGTCGATCAGGACGACTGCGCTGTTGTCGGCCGTGAGCGGCGTGTATGCCATGACACTTCCTTCGTGGGGGAGTCCCGAGCGTCGGAATTACTGACGCCTTGCAGGTGTGACGCGAGTTGTTCTGAACAGCGCCACACCTCGATCGTGCGCTGGCGTGGTCATCGTGTCTAACGAATCCTGGTGAATCGATGTATCTCCAACCGAGATGAGTGTGCGACCCTGAAGCCATGCAGCCGCATCAACTCGAGTACTTCCTGGCCGTCGCCGAGACCGGAACCTTCACCGCTGGCGCCCAGCGCTCCAGGGTGGTGCAGTCGGCGGTGTCGACAGCCATCCGGCAGCTCGAGCGCGAGCTCGGTGCCACGCTGTTCGTCCGCGGTCGCACCATCAGCCTCACGCCGGCCGGAGAGGCGCTGCTGCCTCAGGCCCGCGAAGTCATCACCGCCCTCGAAGCCGCGACCGCCGCCGTCGCCGCAACCCGTGGGCAGGTCACCGGGACGGTGAATCTCGGCATGATGTTCCGGTTCGGCGATTACGACATGGCCTACCGCCTGGCGGCGTTCCGGCACAAACACCCCGACGTCGTCGTGCGCGGCCGGTCGTCGACTCGAGGTTCGCAGGGGCAGATCGAAGCGCTGCGCCGAGGCGACCTCGACCTTGCGTTCGTGGCCACCACCACGGACGTCGTGCCTGGTCTCGTCTTGGATCACGTGGCGAGCGAGCGGCTGCGGCTGGCGTGCCATGCGTCGCATCCCCTGGCCGGCTCAGGGACCGTCTCCCTCGATCAGATCGCTGACGAGACCTTCATCGACTCCCCGATCGGCTGGGGCAACCGCTCGGTGGTCGATGCCGCGTTCGCGCGAGCCGGCCTGCAGCGCAACGTCCACCTGGAGACCAGCGACTTCTCGCTGACGCAGAGGTTGGTCCAGGAAGGGCTCGGCCTTGCGTTCCTCCAGGAGTCGGTGCTGGCGACCGATGCGCGCGTCGCTGTTCTGGACGTCGAGCCGGCGCTGGTCTGGACGGCACGGCTGGCTCGCCCGGCGAGCCGGCCGCTCTCGGCGGCGGCAGCTGCTCTGGCCACCGAATTGCTCGACGGTGTGGCAGGCGTCGATCACTGATCGCGATACTGTGGATCTCGAAGATTCGTTGGATTCGATGACGTGGTTCGCGCAGGCTCGACTGCGTGAACCCTCCTGCTGGCTCCCCACCGGCCACCTCCGTCGCGGCCACGACCTCCGCGCCACACGCCCGGGGGTTCTGGATCATCGGCTACACCTACGCCGCCACCATGGCGTTCGCTGGTGCTCCGGCGCCGCTGTTCGTGATCTACCAGGCTCGAGGTGGCTACGGCACCATCGGTATCACCGTCGCGTTCGCCGCGTTCGCAGTCGGCGTCGGCACGGCGTTGTTCCTGGCCGGTCATCTGTCGGACCGCTTCGGTCGCGTGCGCCTGCTCGGGCCAGCCGTGCTCCTCAACATTCTGACCGGCCTGGTCTTTCTCACGTCGACCGACCTGCTCTGGGTGATCGCCGCCCGGACGGTTTCCGGCTTCGGGGTCGGCATGCTCACGGCGACGGCGACGGCGTACATGACCGAACTGCACGCGGCCAGCCGGGCGCGAGGCGGCAGCCCAGCCGTCCAGGCGAGTGGCGGCCGTGCCGAGATGGCCGCCACGGCCGCCAACATCGGTGGCATCGGGGTGGGGATGCTCGTCTCGGGGGTCCTCGCCGATGTCGTGGCCGCACCTCTGTACACGCCGTACCTGATTCTGTTGTTCGCGATGATCGCCGGCTTGCTGCTGGTGTCGCTGGTTCCCGAGACCGTCGCTGTCGCGCACGGATCGTGGCGGTACCGGCCGCAACGGGTCGTCGTCCCCGACCGGTCCCGATCGGCCTATGCCGGAGCATTGACCGCCGGCTTCGTCGGCTTCGCGATGTTCGGCGTGTTCAGCGCGCTCTCGGGCTCGTTCCTGGCCGATCAACTCCACATCACGTCGCATGCCGTGACGGGGCTGATCGCGTTTTCGGCGTTCGGCGCGGCCGCGACCGCTCAGATCGCCACCGCGCGATGGTCGAACGGCGTGCAGCGCGCGGTCGGCGTCACGGCCTTGGCGACGGGCCTCGTCCTGCTCGTCCTCGCGATTCTCGTTGTGGCCTTCCCCGCCTTTCTCGCCGGTGGAATCGTCACGGGCGCGGGGACGGGGACGCTGTTCAAAGCGAGTGTGACGACCGTGGTCTCGGTCGCAGATGCGGCCAACAGAGCCGAGGCGCTCGCCGGGTTCTTCGTGGCCGCCTACGCCGGCATGTCGGTCCCGATCATTCTGCTCGGGATCCTGCTGCAGGCCGTCCCGGCCGCCGCCGCCGTTCTCACGTTCGGTGCGCTCATGCTCGCCCTGCTCGTCGGGGCCAGCGTGCTCGTGCGCTCGGGCACGTGAAGCCGGGCTCGCTGGGGTCCGGCTCGGCGTAACCTCGGATGCCACAGTCGGAAGCCGGACACAGTGTCGCGAGCCGAAAAAGGAGGTCCCGTGGCTGAATTCTGGCGCAGTACGGCGTTGCCGCATCTGGAGGCCCGGCGATCGTGCCAAGAGAATCGTTGCTACCGGCCGCATACCCACGACTCGTTCTCGGTCGGCGCGATCGATGCGGGAACCTCGGTGCTCACCGGTCCGCTGCACGGCACGATTCGACTGGAACCCGGTGACGTCGTCGTCATCCCGTCCGGTCACGTACACGCCTGCAATCCGGACGGGGACCGCTGGCGGTATCAGATGGTTCACCTGGACCAAGACTGGGTGGCCTCACTCGCGCGGTGGATGCGAGCCAGTCGCCTTCTCGACGGGGTCAGAGTGCTACGTCGCCCCGGCCTGCACCAGGTGGTCAGTGCGCTGACCGACGCGATCTGCACCGACGCGGCCCCCGAACCGATCGAGGCACGGTTGGCCGTCTTGTTCGCGGAACTGGAAGCAGCGTCACCGGCTCATCTGGTAGCGAGTGAGGCCGACCCCGAGTTGTCGGCCCGGCTTTCTCCGGTCATGCATCGTCTTCGTCACGACGAGTCGAATCCAGCGTTGAGCGAGCTGGCCGGCATGATCGGCATGACGAAGTACCAGCTCGTCCGCGCGATGCGACGTGCCACGGGACTGTCCCCGCTGGCCTGGCGACAGAATGCCCGGATCATCCAGGCTCGGCGCATGCTTCGAGGGGGTCATCCCATCGCCGAGACGGCGCACGCGCTGGGATTCACCGACCAGAGTCACTTCCACCGCGTCTTCCGCGCACATGTCGCGGCCTCGCCCGGCACGTACCGGGGCTGACTGCAACAACGTACAAGACTCGGACCGAACAACCCCTGAATGCTTGACGGGCTCATCGTCACGCACCGGGGGAGAGATGGAACAGTTCGTCGCCGTCGTCATCGCGCACCTCCTGGCGTTGCTGATCCCCGGCGTCGACTTCTTCCTCATCGCGCGCACCGCGATGACCAGCGGTTGGCGCAACGCCACCGGCGCGTGCCTGGGTATCGCCGCAGCGAACGGGATCTTCATCGCGGCCGCGTTCTCCGGACTCTCACTCCTTTCGCATCCGGCGCTGCTCGACCCGCTCCAACTCGCCGGCGGTGGATTCTTGATCTTCATCGGCGCCGCATTCCTCAGATCACGTGGCCGGATCGACCTCGATCAGGACTTGACCGCCCAGCGGACGACCTGGCTGAGGAACCTCGGGCTCGGCCTGACCTCAGGGCTGCTGAACCCGAAGAACGCGCTGTTCTACGTCAGCCTCGCCGCCGCAGTACGAGCCGCGGCACCGCTCACACTCGTGCTCTACGGCATCTGGATGTTCTGCGTCGTTCTGGTGTGGGATGTCTTCGTCGCCGTCGGTCTCGGGTCACGACGTGCTCTGGCCCACCTGGACCGCATCCTCCCGTGGCTCACGAGGCTCTCGGGCGGCTTCCTCGTCCTGTTCGGTGGCGGCATGGTCGTCGCCCTCACCGTCGAGTTCCTCAGCTAGCGCGTCGGTGACCCAGCTCCGAGCTTGGCCCAGATGCGCGCCAGGTGGCGCAGGTCGTCGTCGTCGAGCCGGTCGAAAAAGAGACGGCGCAGGTCCGCGTACTGCTGCCGCCACGCCCGGCGCAGGACGTTGCGCCCTTCGGGGGTCAGTACGGCGACGAAGCCACGCGCGTCATCCGCAGCCTGCCGCCGCTCGATGAGGCCACGACGCTCGAGCCGGTCGGCCAGGCGGGTGAAACCCCCGGTGGACATCAAGCGCCGCCGGGCGAGCTCGGACATCCGCATGCCGTTTCGGCCGGCTTCCCCGAGCAAGGCCAGCACGCTGTATTCCGCCATGCTGACGTTCAACGGAGCCAGGCCGGCTTCGATCTCTCGCCACACGTGGTCATGGGTGTAGAGGAAGCCCTGCCAGGCTTCGTGCTCCAGCTCGCTCAGGCGTGGGTTGGCCATGTCGGCAGTCTACTGCGACACATGTCTGTGCAGGCAGATGATTCGGGGAATATCTGCCTGCGCAGACAATGTTCTGCGGGTCGAGACGTCACAAGGCGTCGCTTCACGATGGCAGAAGGGAACGACATGGCCGAGAACGACCGACCCGAACCCGAATCCGCGGTGACCGGCGATCGCGTGCGGTATGACGAGCCGGCGCCGGGGGTTGCTCGGGCGACGCTGACTCGCTCGGAGAACGGGAACCTGCAGGACGTGCGGCTCTTCTATCAACTCGATGCGGCCTACAAGCGAGCCGCGGCCGACGATTCGGTCGCCGTGTTCGTGCTCGCGGCGGAGGGCGACGACTTCTCGCTCGGCCACGACGTCGAAGCGTTGTTCAGTACGGAAGGTATGGAGCAGGTCACGCTGGAAGGTGGATTCGGCAGCGGCGGTGTCGCCGGTGATCTGGCGTGGGAGACCGAGGTCTTCCTCGAACTGCACTGGCGCTGGCGCAACTTCCCCAAGCCGGTCATCGCGGCGGTCCAGGGGCGGGTCTTCGCCGGCGGCATGATGACCATGTGGCCCGCCGACCTGATCGTGGCCAGCGAGGACGCGACCTTCGCCGATCCGGTGACCGGGTTCGGCATCGGCCACGTCGAGTTCTTCCTACATCCGTGGGAGCTGGGTGCGCGCAGGGCCAAGGAGTTCCTGTTCACCGGGGAGACCATGACGGCGGCGGAAGCCAAGCAGATCGGCATGGTCTCTCGCGTCGTCGCGCGCGATGAACTGGAGTCCGCCACGCTCGCCCTCGCCGAGCGCATCGCCGAACGTCCCGCATTCGGCCTCCGGATGGCCAAGAAGTCCGTGAACCAGACAGCGGACATCCAGGGCCAGTGGAACGCACTCCAAGCGGCGTTCGCGGTGCACACGCTGGGCCATGCGCACAGCCGCATCGCGCACGACGGCGCCTACATCGACCCCGCCGGATTCGCCCTCACCCGGGACATCTGGGGCCTCCCCGACACCGAGGTGTGACCTCGCCCAGTTGATCCGTCCTAATCACGTCGCACCCGGAGCTGGTCGGCGTCGGCAGTCGTCGACCAGCTCCAGGTCCCCATCGAAAGAGACAGAGCATGAACGACACCGACACCACCAAGGTCGACCGAGCGGGCACCGCAGCCGCGCGCTCCGCATTCGAAATCGGGCACATGACCTTCGTCGAGATCACCGCGGACCCCGTCACCGGCACGACACCGTCGGCGCACCAACGCGCACGGGAGACGATCGAGCAGGCTCGGGTCGCTGACCAGGTCGGCCTCGACCTCTTCGCGGTGGGTGAGCATCACCGGACCGACTTCGTCGGCTCCGCGCCGCCGGTGGTACTGGCAGCGGCTGCCGAAGCAACGGAGCGGATCCGGCTGACGAGTTCGGTCACCGTACTCAGCTCGGACGATCCGGTCCGGGTGTGGGAGCAGTTCGCCACCCTCGACCAGCTCTCCGGCGGCCGCGCGGAGATCATCGCCGGGCGCGGCTCGTACACCGAATCGTTCCCGCTGTTCGGCTACGACCTCCAGGACTACGCCGACCTGTTCCGAGAGAAGCTCGATCTGCTCCTGCAGATCCGCGAGCAGAATCCGATCACCTGGCGCGGCCGGCTCCGGCCCGACCTGGACCACGCCGACGTCGGTCCGCGTGCCCTGCAAGACCAGCTGCCGATCTGGGTCGGTGTCGGTGGCACGCTGGCCTCAGCGATCAACACCGGACGCCTGGGCCTGCCCATGGCGCTCGCCCTGCTGCTCGGCCCGATCACCCAGCAGGAGCAGGCCGTCGAGGCCTACCGCCAGGCCGCCGAGCAAGCCGGGCACGACCCGGCCACCCTGCGGACCAGCATCAACCTGCACGGTTACGTCGCCAGCAGCAGCCAGGCCGCGCGCGACATCATGTATCCCTACTTCGCCCAGGGGATGCAGGAGAACAACCACCAGCGCGGACGCGGCTTCACCATGCCACGTGCGGTGTTCGACGCACAGACTTCGCCCGCTGCCGGGCTCGTTGTCGGCAGCCCGCAGGAGGTGATCGACAAACTGCTCACCTACCACCAGATCTACGGCCTGGACCGGGCCCTGATCCAGATCGGATTCGGTGGCATGCCACAGAAGGACGTGCTGACGGCGATCGAGTTGCTCGGCACCGAGGTCGCTCCAGTCGTCCGCCAGGAGGTCGCAGCACGAAAGGAGGTAGCGGCATGACGACCGGAATCGACAGCACGCCTCCGGCGTCGGCCGGCGCCCAGAACGGAGTCACCCCGCGACGCACCCTGCGGGTCGCCGTCGTCAACGGCAGCCCGAACGAGAAGTCCAAGACCATGGGGCTGGTCGACGTGGTGTTGCAGACGCTCGCCCGGGTGCTCGCCGACGACGGCGTCACCATCGAGTCGGCCCGGATCGACACCTACCGCCTCGGCCCCGCCTTCACCGGCGCGCATGAGCGCGAGGGCGTCGCACCCGAGATCGAAGCCGCGTTGCGTCGAGCCGAGCAGGCGGACCTGCTGATCGCCGCCACCCCGGTGTTCCGCGGGTCCTACACCGGCCTGTTCAAGCACTTCTTCGACCTGGTCGACCAGTACGCGCTGGCGAACAAGCCGGTGTTGCTGACCGCCACCGGTGGTGGTGAGCACCACGCGCTGGTGCTCGAGCACGCGTTGCGGCCGCTGTTCGGGTTTTTCCAGTCGTTGACGGTGCCCGTCGCCGTCTTCGCCTCCGCCGGCGACTTCGACGGCACGACATTGCTCACGCCACGGGTCCACGGTCGCATCGAGATGGCCATCACCGACGTTCGGGAGCTCCTCGTCGCCCGAGCCACGGTGACCTGATCACGAGGTCCACCACCTCTCACGGCGCGGCTTTGAACACCGACGGCATCGTCAGGTTGTACATCGGCACCGTGAACAGGTAGGTGCCGGCACCGAGGAATTCGTCGATGAGGATGGATGTCCTTTCCGGAGGAGCGCCGTCCGCGCCGGGCGATCGGGCACGGTGAGCCGTCGTGGCGTGTCGCGGGCGTGTGTCGATGTCACATACTGGAAGTGCGGTTACAGATCAGCTGGGAAGGGTGAGGGGGTGACGGCGGCGCGACGGATCAGCGGACCGTGTCAGGCGTGGCCGGAGGGCAGCGCGTTCATCCGCGAGGTGCTGGACCGTATTGGTGACAAATGGACCGTCTTGGTCATCAGCACGCTCGGTTCCGGTTCGCTGCGCTACTCCGACTTACAGGCCAGCATCCCGGGCATCTCGCAGCGGATGTTGACCCAGACCCTCAAGCACCTGGAGCGTGACGGCCTGCTCACATGAACCGCCTACGCCGAGGTCCCGCCCCGCGTGGAGTACGAACTGACGGACCTGGGCCGGTCGTTGCTGGACGCAGTGATGGCGATGGCTGGGTGGGCCGCCGCACATCACGACGAGATCGCCAGACACCGCGCCAACAGTGAACTGACCGGTGTGGGCCGAGAGAAGGCGCGGGCCGGCGCGCCGGCGGACTGAGCCGCCGGCGGCGCTGGTCAGCTCGCAGCGTCAGGTTCGGTGCCGGCGGTGTCGTCGGGCTCGGTCGCGACCTCGTCGTCGGTCTCGATGTGGCACACCCCGGTCACCGGATCACACCACCCGCTGACCGGTCCGGTCACGATCTGCAGCCGGCTCGTCTCGCTCATGCCACACTCCCGCTCGGGACTGGTCCGGCCACCTGTTCCAGCAGCTGGCCGTACGCGGCGACCTTGTGGGCACCCGGAGCAGCCACCCGGCGGTCGAAGACGATGAACGGTACGCCGGAGGCGCCCATGTCGAGGGCCTCACGGCGATCGGCGTGCACGCGATCGGCGTACTCGTCGTTCGCGAGGATCTCGCGGACGCGCTGCGCGTCCAGTCCGACCGACTCTGCGGTCTCGGCCAAGGCGTCCGGTCCGAACGGGTTGAGGGTCCCGGTGAAGAAGCCGTCCTGAGCACGGGAGAAGAACTCGTGCCCGTGGCCTTGCTCTCTGGCGTACTGCACCACGCGATGCAGATCGAAGGTGTTGGCGGTCAGGGCGCTCGATGGCGTAGTCGAGCCCCTCGGTTCGCGCGACCCTCTGCATCTGCTATCCGAGCCGCAGGAGGTCGGCGGCCGTGCCGCCGTGGGATCGCGACTTTCGACCCCTCGGATGGTGCCGGTTGGTCAGCCATGCTCTCACCTCACTGAGAGTGCGTAACACCATCATGAGTTAGTGAGGCGGGGTCTACAAAAGGCACTTTGGCGTGCGTAGGCACCCCTTCGACGGCCCGGGTCTCAACGGGCCGGCAACGACCGCAGGGCCAACAGGAGATCCACACGGTCCTCCAGCCGCGACAGATTCCGGCCGGTGAGCTGCTCCACCCGCCCGATGCGGTAGCGGGCGGTGTTCACGTGGACGTGCAACTCCGCAGCGCACCGGCTCCACGACCCGTCCGCCCGGAGGAACGCGTCCAGGGTGGGCAGCAGGGCACTGGCGTGCCGGGCGTCGTAGTCCAGCACCCCTCCCAGCACCCGGACGGCGAAGGCGTGGCGGACCCCGTCCGGCACCGCGCCCAGCAACAGCACGTGCGAGCGAATCTCATCGCTGGTGACGACGGCGACCTTCTGGTCGCGCAGCTCAGCGGTCCGCACGGCGTGCACCGCCTCGTCGATGGCGCCGGCCAGCGCGTCCATCGACACCTCGCCGGACAGCCCCACCGCGAGCCGGCCGGAACCGACGGCCAGGCGCTCGAAGGCGCGCCGCAAGGTGGCGCTGCCACCAGCGGCCACCCGCGTGAGGATCGTGATGGCGGTCCCGTCGCGGACGCCGGTGATCGGGTGGTCGGCAATCTGCGAGGCAGCGTCGTGCAGGACGGCGCACGTGGTGTCGAGGAACTCGTCGGCGCCGATGGCCGCGGCGACGAGGCAGGGCCTGCCGGGATCGGCGCCGAGGTCGCCCATCCGGGCGGCGAGCTCGGCGCGGGAGGCTTGGCCCGTGACGGTCAGCGCGATCACGTCATCGGCGCTGCGCCGCGTGGACCGCCGGTCCTCGTCCCAACGACGGCGCTGCGCAGCGATCACGGCGCCCAGGTCGCGCAAGCTCACGTGCGCGTCGTCGTCCCAGGTGCGGTGGTCGCCGTCGCAGACGAGGAACCACGGTGTCATCGACTGCCCGAGCCGCGGCTCGACATCGACGACGGACACCGTCCGCCCGGTCGGCAGGGACACTGCGCTGGGCAGGCGCTCGGCGAGCTGGAACGTGCGGCAGACGGCGTCGGTGTCCGCGGTGTCGAGTGGTCCTGCCGGTGCCGCGACACTGCGACCGGTCGGCGTCAGCACCCGGCAGGTGACGCCGGTGTCGTGCCCGATCATGGTGAGCAGCTCATCCAGGGACCGGCCCTCGGTGATGGCCGCGAGCAGTCGGCGTTCGCGGCCGAGGGCCGTGGCCAGGGCGCGCTCGCGCTCGGCGTCGTCGCGCGTGGTCACCAGCTCGCTGACCTGTGCGAATGACACATCGACCGGGACGGCCACGAGAGGCACTCGGTGTCGGCGACAGGCCTGCACGACGCCGGCCGGGATCGAACCGAACGCTGCCTCCCCAGCAGCCAGGGCGGCCACCCGTGCGTGGGCGAGGACCCGGACGAACCTGTCGCTGTCGTCCGGGTCGCGGCGCCACATCAAGCCGGTGAGGACGAGAGCGCCTTCGGTGAGATACCGCCCCGGGTCGATCAGGTCGGTGGTGAAGACCGACCGGATCGGGCGGGACAACGCCTGCTCGCCGTACAGCAACGTCAGGCCGAGCCCGGGGGCTTCCACGAGGTCGCGCAGGTCCATGTCGGCGAGGCCTTCCCTTTGGAGGATCGTACAACCGCAGGGGTCGGAAACCACCGTGTCTTGGTGGCCGCGGTGGCTGTGCCCGCCGTGCGGCGGGGTGTCTAATGCGAGCAGGACGAGGGGATACGGGCGCGGCGATGGAGTTCCTGCGAGCACGGAGTAGGGCGGACGCCGTGGCGACGAAGGCCGACCATCCGGGCGCGGTGCCGATCGCCGGCGGTACCGACGTCATGGTCGACGTGAACTTCGACCGGCTGCGCCCCGACGCCTTGCTCGACCTGGCCGGGGCCGGCGACCTACAGCAGTGGGCCGTCGACGGTGACACCGTCCGGCTCGGGGCCGGGGTGACGTACAGCCACATCATCGATCAGCTCGGCGATCGGCTTCCGGGGCTGGCGATGGCCGCGCGCACGGTCGGTTCGCCGCAGATCCGCAACCGGGGGACGGTGGGCGGCAACCTGGGCAGCGCGTCACCGGCCGGCGACGCGCTCCCGCCGCTGCTGGCGGCCGAGGCGCAGGTCGAGGTGGAATCGGTCCGCGGAATTCGCACGGTCGCGCTGAGCGAGTTCTGCACCGGCGTCAAACAGCATGTCCTCGAAGCCGACGAGTTGATCACGGCGATCCTCGTGCCGTCGGCGACCGGCCCGCAGCAGTTCGCGAAGATCGGTACCCGCAACGCGATGGTGATCGCGGTGTGTTCGGTCGCGGTCGCGCTGCATCCGCACGTACGACGTGTCGGCACCGGGATCGGGTCGGCGGCCCCGACACCACGACGCGCTGGCGCCGCCGAACGGTTCGCGGCACGTGAGCTGGACTGGGACGGCGGCGGCCCGCTGTCTGACGACGTGGCCCGGCGCTTCGGGGAGCTGGTGGCCGCAGCGGCGGATCCGGTGGACGACGTGCGCGGCTCGGCCCGGTACCGGGCGCATGCCTTGGCCGTGCTGGCACGGCGCACGCTGGGCTGGACGTGGGACGCCTACCGGAGGGGGTGAGCGCACCGTGCGGCTGACAACGACCGTCAACGGAGAACGCCGGCAGGTCGACGACGTGTGGGAAGGCGAGAGCCTGCTGTACGTGCTGCGTGAGCGACTGGGCATGCCGGGCTCGAAGAACGCGTGCGAGCAAGGTGAATGCGGCTCGTGCACCGTCGAGCTGGACGGAGCGGTGGTGTGCGCCTGCCTGGTCGCCGCGGGCCAGGCCGACGGGCACGAGATCCGCACGGTGGAGGGGTTCGGCGCCGACGAGGGCCTCGACCCGGTCCAGGAGGCGTTCGTCAGCGCGGGCGCGGTCCAGTGCGGCTTCTGTACACCCGGATTGATCGTCGCGACGCACGACCTGCTCGAACGGGTGCCGCGGCCGAGCGACGTCGAGATCCGGGAGGCGCTGGCGGGCAATCTGTGCCGCTGCACCGGCTACGAGCAGATCCTCGACGCGGTGCGCCTGGCCGCGGAACGGAAGGCGGGGTAAGCGTGCCGCAACCGACCACCGACGTACGCCGTCCGCTCATCGGCGTCGGCACCGGCGGCGTGGGCGAGCGCGTGCTCCGTCCGGACGGTGCGCTCAAGGCGCGCGGCGAGTTCGCCTACTCCAGCGACCTGTGGGCCGATGACATGGTGTGGGGGACGACGTTGCGCAGTCCGCACCCGCACGCACGGATCACGCGGTTCGACGCCGGGCCGGCGCTGGCGATTCCGGGCGTGTACGCGGTGTTGACCCAAGCCGACGTGCCCGGCCACCCGCGGTACGGACTCGAACACGCCGACCAGCCGGTGCTGTGCGACGGAATCGCGCGCTACCAGGGGGAGCCCGTCGCGATCGTGGCCGCCGACCATCCCGAGACCGCCCGGCGAGCCGCGGCCCGCATCGTCGTCGGCTACGACGTCCTCGAACCGTTGACCGACCCCCGACGCGCCATCGACCCGACCGCGCCGCGAGTGCACCCGGACGGCAACGTCGTCCGGCACCTGACCGTGCGCGCCGGCGACCCGGAAGCACCGGGCGAGGTGGTGGTGTCCGGCGACTATGAAGTGGGGATGCAGGACCAGGCGTTCCTCGGCCCGGAGTCCGGGCTGGCCGTGCCGGCCGACGACGGCGGGGTCGACCTGTACGTCGCCACCCAGTGGCTCCACGTCGATCGCGACCAGGTGGCCGCGTGCCTGGGGCTGGCACCGGACAAGGTGCGCCTGACGCTCGCCGGGGTCGGCGGCGCGTTCGGCGCCCGCGAGGACTTGTCCATGCACGTCCACGCGTGCCTGCTCGCGCTGCACACCGGCCGGCCGGTCAAGATGGTCTACTCCCGCGAAGAGTCGTTCTTCGGCCACGTGCACCGGCACCCGGCCCGGCTGCATTACGAGCACGCAGCGACCCGCGACGGACGCCTGACTCACGTCAAGGCGGAGATCATCCTCGACGGCGGGGCCTACATGTCCAGCACTCGGGCCGTCGTGGCCAATGCCGCCACGCTCGGTGTCGGCCCGTACGACGTGGCGAACGTGAACATCGAGTGCTGGGGCGTCTACACCAACAATCCGCCCTGCGGGGCGATGCGCGGTTTCGGTGCCGTCCAGGTCGCGTTCGCCTACGAGTCGCAGATGGACCTGCTGGCCGCCGAGCTCGGTATGGATCCGGCCGATCTACGGGTGGTCAACGCGATGAGCGAAGGCTCGGTCATGCCGACCGGGCAGGTCGTCGACTCCGCCGCGCCGGTCGCGGAGTTGCTCGAGCGAGTCAAGGCCGCGCCGTTGCCACCCGCTTCGACGAACGAAGCGACGTTCGACCTGCGTGAGCTGCCCGGCGGCGTAGCCAACACGACGCACGGCGAGGGCGTGGTACGCGGCGTGGGTTACGGCATCGGCATCAAGAACGTGTGCTTCTCCGAGGCTTTCGACGACTACGCGACCGCCAGCGTGCGCCTGGAGAAGGTGGGCGGCGTTCCGGCCGTCGCCGTGCACACCGCCGCGGCCGAGGTCGGGCAGGGCCTGGTGACCCTGCTGACCCAGATCGTGCGGACCGAGCTCGGCGTCGACCAGGTGACCGTCTTGCCGGCCGACACCGGTATCGGCAGCGCCGGTTCGACGTCGGCCTCGCGACAGTCGTACATGACCGGTGGGGCCGTACTTGCCGCGTGCCGGGCGGTGCGCGCTCGCGCACCCGACCCCGCCGCCCTGGACGACGCGACGGTGGTCGACGAGACCGTCGAATGGCGGCATCGCCCCACGGCACCACTGGACGAGCACGGCCAGGGCAATGCCCATGTCCAGTACGCCTTCGCCGCGCATCGGGCGGTGGTCGACGTGGACACCGAGCTGGGTCTGATCAAGGTCGTCGAGCTGGCCACCGCCCAGGACGTCGGCAAGGCGATGAACCCGGACGGGGTCCGCGGGCAGATCATCGGCGGCAGCGCGCAAGGGCTCGGCCTGGCGCTGATGGAGGAGGTCCAGGTGGTCGACGGCACCATTGCCAACCCGTCGTTCACCGACTACCTGATACCCACCATCCTCGACATGCCACCGATGCAGGTGGACGTCCTCGAACTGGCCGACCCGCACGCACCGTACGGGCTGCGCGGCGTCGGCGAGCCACCGGCCATCTCGTCCACCCCGGCGATCGTGGCGGCGGTGCGGGCGGCGACCGGTCACGGGCTGACACGCATCCCGGTCCGGCCCGAGCACCTCACCGGGACCACACCATGAAGGCGCGGTTGGACCACACGGTCCTGGCCGAGGTCGACGGCATGCTGGCCGGCGCTGACGCCGACGCGGCCCGGATGTATCCCGGTGACCAGGACGCCAGGCAGCCGGTCCACACCGTCTACGTGCCGGCTCACACCTACACTGCGGACGCGGTTCGGAGCTGGGGCGCTGCGGCGCTGGCCGCGCTGGCTGATCATGCGCCCGGGACGGATGAGCTCGCGCGGCTGCTCGACCTGCCTCCGGCGGTGGTCGCTGCTTCGTTACCGCTGGTGCGCGACAAGCTCGCTCGAGAGCCGATCGAAGACCTGCGCGTGGACTTCGAGGACGGGCTCGGCCCGTGTTCCGACGACGACGAGGACGCGCTGGCCGCGGCGGCCGGTGCGGCGGTGCGCCGCGCCGTCGAGCAGGGCACGTGCCCGCCGAGCATCGGCCCCCGGGTCAAGTCGTTCGAGGCTGCGACTCGCGCCCGGGGGATCCGGACGCTCGATCTGTTTCTCGGTGGCGTTCTGGCGGGCGGGCCGCTGCCGGACGGGTTCGTCGTGACGTTGCCGAAGGTGACGACGGTGGCGCAGGTGGAGGCGATGGACCGGCTGTGCGAACGGCTGGAAGATGCGTACGCCCTGCCTCGTGGCCGGCTGCGGTTCGAGGTTCAGGTCGAGACGCCACAGGTGATCCTCGCCGCGGACGGCACGGCGACCGTGGCTCGCATCGTGCACGCGGCCTCCGGCCGGCTGAGCGGACTGCACTACGGGACGTACGACTACAGCGCGGCGTGCGGTATCGCCGCCGGGTACCAGAGCCTGGAGCATCCGGTCGCCGACCACGCGCGAGCGGTGATGCAACTCGCCGCGGCCGGGACCGGCGTGTCGATCTCGGATGGGTCCACCAACGTCGTCCCGGTCGGAGACTCGGCGGCGGTGCGCTCGGCCTGGGCGCTGCATGCCCGCCTGGTCCGGCGGTCCCTGGAGCGTGGCTTCTACCAGGGGTGGGACCTGCACCCTGCGCAGTTGCCCACCCGGTACCTGGCCACCTACGCCTTCTTCCGGGCCGGTATGGCCGATGCGTCAGCGCGGCTACGGGACTACGGCGGCGAGGGCGGTGTGCGGGGTGTCCAGGATGAACCGGCGACGGTGCACGCGCTGGCGGGTTTCGTGCGACGAGGACTGGACTGCGGTGCGTTCACCGAGGACGAGCTCGAAGCCGGATCGCTGCGCGAGGTGGTGCGGTGACCGCGTTTCGATCACGCCGAGTCGTCCGGCCCGGTGGAACACGGCCGGCCGACGTCGTCGTGCAGGCGGGTCGGATCGACGCGATCGAGCCGTTCGGCAGCGTGTCCGACCCCGGCCTGATCGATCTGGGTGAGCTCGCCCTGCTGCCCGGTCTGGTCGACACCCACGTGCACGTCGACGAGCCCGGTCGCACCTCGTGGGAGGGCTTCGCGACGGCAACCAAAGCAGCCGCGGCCGGCGGCGTCACCACGCTGATCGACATGCCGCTGAACTGTCTGCCGCCGACCACCACCGTGGAGAGCCTGGCCGCCAAGCGAGCAGCCGCCGAGCCGAAGATCCACGTCGACGTCGGTTTCTGGGGCGGTGCGGCCGGGGGCGATCTCGGTGACCTGGAGAAGCTGCATGCCGGTGGCGTGTTCGGTTTCAAGGCGTTCTTGTCGCCGTCCGGGGTTCCGGAGTTCGGCCACCTCGTCGGCGCGGCCCTGGACGAGACTCTGGCCGAGACCGCCCGGCTCGGGGCGCTGTGCATCGTCCACGCCGAGGCGCCGGAGGTGATCGACGCCGCACCCGCCGCTGCGGGGCCTACCTATGCGCGGTTCCTGGCGTCGCGGCCACCGGAGGTGGAGCATGCCGCGGTGGCCAGGCTGATCGAGGCGGCCCGGCGGACGAGCGCGCGCGTGCACGTCGTGCATGTCTCCAGTGCGGGAGTGCTGCCGCTGATCGCCGCTGCCCGATCCGAGAACGTGGCGATCACGGCCGAGACGTGTCCGCACTATCTCTTCCTGACCGCCGCGGACATCGCCGACGGCGACACCTCCGCCAAGTGCTGTCCGCCGATCCGCGAGGCCGCGAACCGCGACGCGTTGTGGCTGGGCTTGGCTTCGGGGGTGATCGACGTCGTCGTCTCCGACCATTCACCGTGTCCGCCGGAGCTCAAGACGGCGGATTTCGCGACAGCTTGGGGCGGCGTCGCCGGCCTGCAGGTCGGGCTGCCGGCGGTGTGGACGCAGGCGAAGCAGCGAGGGTTCGGACTCACCGACGTCGCCCGGTGGATGTCGACCGGCCCAGCCGCATTGGCCGGTTTGGTGGCCAAGGGCGCGATCGAGATCGGGCGCGACGCCGACCTCGTCGCCTTCGCCCCGGACGCTGAGTTCGTCGTCGACGCCGCTCAGCTGCATCACCGGCATGCGAACACCCCGTATGCCGGACGCGCGATGTCCGGCGTGGTTCACGCGACCTGGCTGCGCGGTGAACTGGTCGACGGGCAGGCTCCACGGGGTCAGCTCCTGGAACGAAGGGGTGACGATGCCCACGTGGCGTGACCTACCCGACCTCGCCGTGCGCACCAGCGGTGGGAGCGTCATCGCAGCCAACGACGAGATGTTCGGTGAGAAAGAGAACCTGATCAAGCCCGGTGACCCGGCCTTCCAGCCGCGCACGTTCGGGAACCGCGGGCAGATCGTCGACGGCTGGGAGACCCGGCGCCGGCGTGATCACGGCCACGATTGGGCGGTCGTGCGGCTGGGCATGCCCGGCATCGTCCACGGCATCGTCGTGGACACCACCTGGTTCACCGGCAACTATCCGCCGGAGTGTGCCATCGACGCGGCCGGCGTCGACCCCCTGGGCGAGGCGAGGGCGGCGCAGGTCGACGAGCCCGCGTGGGAGGAGATCGTCGCCAGATCCCCGGTGGAGGGCAACGCCCGGGCCACCTTCGACGTCGAGCATTCGCGACTGGTCACCCACGTTCGGCTGCGGCAGTATCCCGACGGCGGCATCGCCCGGCTGCGCGTCCACGGCCAACCGGTGGGTGATCCCCGGTGGGTGGCGGGCCGGTCGTTCGATCTGGCCGCGTTGGAGCACGGTGCGGCGATCGCGGACTGCAGTGACACGTTCTACAGCTCGCCGGCCAATCTGCTGATCCCCGGGCCCGCACGCGTCATGGGGGAGGGCTGGGAGACCGCTCGCCGCCGAGATCAGGGCCACGACTGGGTCGTCATCGACCTCGCGACCGACGGCGTCGTGGGCCGGCTGGAGATCGACACGACGTGCTTCGTCGGCAACGCACCCGGCGCGGCAGTTGTCTCGGCGCTGCAGCCCGAGCCGGCGCAGCTGATGCCACGGGTGCGGCTGCAACCCGACACCGCCAACCGGTTCCTGCTGGATTCCGACCGCGATGTCGCCCAGCTCCGGCTGGACATCCATCCCGACGGCGGGCTCGCGCGCTTCCGCGCGATCGGTGCCCCGACGCCGTCCGGGCGCGCGGCGATGTTCCTGCGCTGGTACGACCTGCTGCCGACGCCGTGGGCGGTCGCCGCGCTCGCCGGGTGGGGCGGGGCGAGTGAGCAGTGGGCGAAGGGACTGGCCGCCGGCCGGCCTTATGGGTCGGCTAAAGCCTTGGCGGCAGCGCGCGTGAGCGGTGACGGGCCCGACGCGGCCGCGTGGGCGGCCCTCACCGGCTTGCCCGCGTGACGCGCATCAGCCGACGAGTTCCAGGCCGCCGTCGACCGTCAGGACCTGACCGGTCAGCCAGGTCGCCGTGGGGTCGGCGAGCCGGACGATCCACGACGCGACCTCGTCGGGCTCCCCGCGACGACCGAGCGGGATCCGGCGGGCTTCCTCGGCCTTGATCGATTCGACGACGCCCTCGCTGAGTCCGGCCGCGGTCAGGGCTTCGCTCTCGGTCGGCCCTGGGGCCACCGCGTTCACCCGCACCCCGTCGGCCGCGAGTTCGACCGCCCACGAGCGAGTGAGTTGCTCCAACGCCGCCTTCGAGGCCGCGTAGTGCGCGGCGCCGGGCATCGGGCGATGCCCGTAGGTGCTCGAGACGTTGACGATCACACCATGGGTCGTGCGGAGGTACGGCAGCGCCGCGGTGGCGAGCAGGCTTGGTGCGACGACGTTGAGTGCGAACAGATCCGAGACGCGTGCGGCGTCGGTGTCGGCGAGCGGCATAGCGGCCGTGACGCCGGCATTGTTCACCACGACGTCGACCCGGTCCCATCGTTCGGTTGCCGCTCGAACGATCGTGCCGCCGGCGCCGTCCGCGCGCAGATCGGCCGGGAACGTCGCCACGTTCGGGTGTTCAGCGGCGGTCTCCTGCAGCGCCGTTCGGCGGCGACCGACGCCGAGGACGTTTGCACCGGCCCGGGCGAATGCGACGGCTGCGGCTCGTCCGATGCCGGAGCCGGCGCCGGTGACGATCACGACGCGGCCGGTCAGGTCCGGGTGAGGCATGAGAATCCTTTGTTCGATGTTCGTAGAACGTCGAAGAATGTAGCATCGTGGCCGTGAAGGCAGCCGCGCATCCAGACGTCGAGGAGATCTCGCTCCCCGACGTGCTCAGCGCCTTGAGCGACCCGGTTCGCGTCGGTCTGGTCCGGCTGTTGTCCGACGGACGCGAGCGCGGCTGGGGTGAGTTGCGCGTGCCGGTGGCCAAGTCCACGCTGAGCCATCACCTACGCGTGCTGCGGGCCGCGGGCATCACCCGTACGCGGCAGGAGGGCACGCGCTGCTATGTCGCGCTGCGCGACGCCGATCTGGAGGTCCGTTACCCAGGCTTGCTCCGTGCGGTTCTGTCCGGCGCGGTGGCCGAGGGCGTCGGCGAGCAGGTCCACGAGGTGCGCGACGGCGGCTGAGTGCGGCCCAGCGCGCCTTGATGGTCAGCGGACGAAGTACTCGCTCATCAGCCGAGCGACCCACTCCGGCTGGCGGATGTTCACCGGCTCGAACTCGCGCATGACCGGCTTGATGTCGATGACCGGGGTGCCGTCCACGGCATCGAGCCCGCGCACCTCGAGCACCCGCGCTCCCACCGAGACGATCTCGGCAGCCGTCACGCCGATCCGGTTCGGCCGGCGTGGCCCGCGGTCAGCGAACAGGCCGACTGCGGGTAGATCGTCTCGTCCGCGGGGACGTCGAACCCCGGTGTAGTCCGAGCGTTCGGCGAGCTGATCGAAGTGGAACAACACCAGTGCGTGGGAGAACTCCTCGAGGCCGGTCAGGGCTTGGTCGCCGAAGCGTTCGTCCAGCTCGATGCGGCTCACGACGTCACCCCAGCCGTCGCTGTCGCCAGGGTCGGTGCGGTGGTTGCGGACGTGGCCCACGGCTACCAGGGAATCAAGCATCAAGGGCTCACTCTACGCGTGGGTCGGCGGACGCGCCGGTGGCGTGGTCGGGGTTCGCGGCTACTCTCCGGTCTGCCCGTCGATGGACTCGCGCAGCAGGTCGGCGTGGCCGCAGTGGCGCGCGTACTCCTCGATCATGTGGACCAGGATCCACCGCAGGCTCGGGGTGTTGCCGTCGGACCGGCTTCGCTGCGCGAGCTGATCCAGGCCCCCGTCGTCCAGTGCCTTCGTGGCCAGAGACCGCGAGCGCTGCACGGCGTCGCGCCACAGGGAGCGCAGCTGGTCGGGGGTGTCGTCGGCGGCGGAGTTCCAGTCCCAGTCGTAGTCGGCCGCCCAGTCCACGGTGTCCCAGGGCGCCTCCGGTTCGCGGCCGTGCAGCGACCGGGAGAACCAGTGGTCCTCCACGTAGGCGAGGTGCTTGAGCATGCCGCCCAAGGTCATCGTCGACGACGACGTGGTCGCGGCCAGGCCGGCAGCGTCGAGTCCGGCGCATTTCCACTCCAGCGTGGCGCGCAGGTAGTCCAGGAAACCCAGGAGGGTCTCGACTTCCCCGGCGGCGGTTGGAGGTTCGGGTCGGCCCTGCTCGTCCACGTATGTCATGGGCGGGGAGCTTACCGGGGCTGTGGCGAGACGGGATTCAGTTTGCGCTTATATAAGTAACGACTGTAATCTTCCGTCTTGTGCATGCGTTCGACGTTCTCGGCGATCCGGTTCGACGTCGGATCCTCGAACTGCTGGCCGAGGGTGAACGACCGGCCGGTTCGGTGACGGCGGTGATCCGGGACGAGTTCGGCATCACGCAGCCGGCGGTCTCGCAGCACCTCAAGGTGTTGCGAGAGGCCGGCTTCGCCTCCGTGCGCCCGGAGGGGGCCAAGCGGCTCTACGCCGTGAACTCGGCCCCGCTCCAAGAGGTCGACGAGTGGCTCGACCGGTTCCGGCGGTTCTGGACGCCACCGCTCGAGGCGCTGGCGACCGAGCTCGCCCGCGGCCGTCGCGAACGCAGACTGCACCGGCAAACCGACACTGAACCGAGGAGCGAATCGTGATCGACGTCGTCGAACAGATCAACACCACGCACCGCCGTGTAGGCCCCGCCGAGCTCGAATCCGGTGCAGGGCGCACGTGTGTGCTCAGCCGCAGCTACGACGCCGCCGTCGAAGACGTCTGGGACGCTTGCACCAACCCGGAACGGATCCCGCGCTGGTTCCTCCCCGTGACCGGCGAGCTGCGCGCCGGCGGTCGGTTCCAACTGGAGGGAAACGCCGGCGGCACGATCAGCCGATGTGACCCGCCGCACAGCTTCGCCGCCACCTGGGAGTACGCCGGCGACATCAGCTGGATCGAGCTTCGGCTGAGTGCGGAGTCGGCGGAGCGTACCCGCCTCGAGCTGCACCACACGGTTCCCGTCGACAACCATTGGGCCCAGTTCGGTCCCGGCGCGACCGGTGTCGGCTGGGATATGGGCCTGATGGGACTGGGCCTGCACATCTCCAGCGGCGAGGCGGTCGACCCGCAAGAGTTCATGGCATTCATGGGCTCCGATGACGGCCGCGAGTTCATGACCCTGAGCGCGCGGCGGTGGGCCGAGGCGCACATCGCGGACGGGGCCGACGAGGCCACCGCGACCGCGATGCAGGAGCGGACGACCGCCTTCTACACCGGTGCCGAGGCTCCCGTGACTGAATAGGCACTTCCGCCTGGATCGGTGTGTTGAGGGGCGATCATGAGCCGCCCACGGCGTCCGCGCGCCGTCAGTGACTCATGATCGTCGCACGGGCGGGTTGGGCCGGTCGCCATCGGGTAGTCATCTCCTCGACGACTCGTGGCAAGGAGAGACTCATGGCTGACACGGTTGCCGACTACCTGCTGCAACGACTTCGCGAGTGGGGCGTCCAGCAGGTCTTCGGCTACCCCGGGGACGGCATCAACGGAATCCTCGCCGCCTTCGGCGAGGCGGACAACGATCCGCGGTTCGTGCAGTCGCGGCACGAGGAGATGTCGGCGTTCGAGGCCGTGGGTTACGCGAAGTTCAGCGGCACGGTCGGCGTGTGTACCGCCACGTCGGGTCCGGGCGCGGTCCATCTGCTGAATGGCTTGTATGACGCGAAGCTCGACCACGTTCCGGTGGTCGCCATCGTCGGGCAGACCGCGCGCAGCGCCATGGGCGGCAGCTACCAACAGGAGATCGACCTGCAGGCGCTGTTCAAGGATGTGGCCTCGGACTACCTCGTGGAGGTCAACGTCGCCGAGCAACTGCCCAACGCACTGGACCGGGCGATTCGGACCGCCGCGTCGCGCCGTGCTCCGACAGCGGTGATCATCCCTGGTGATCTGCAAGAACAGCCGTACGCTGCCCCGGAGCACGAGTTCAAGCACGTGCCGTCCAGCCCACCGAGTGCGTCCCGGTCGGTGATGATCCCACCGGAAGACGAGGTCGCCGAGGCGGCTGCGGTGATCAACGCGGGGGAGAAGGTGGCCGTGCTGGTGGGGCAGGGCGCCCGCAATGCGGCCGAGGAGGTCAAGCAGTTCGCCGAGCTGGTCGGTGCCGGAGTGGCGAAAGCCCTGTTGGGCAAGGACGTGCTCCCCGACGACCTGCCCTACGTCACCGGCGCGATCGGGCTCCTGGGCACCAGGCCGAGCTACGAGATGATGCGCGACTGCGACACGTTGCTGATCGTCGGGTCGAACTTCCCCTACACGCAGTTCCTCCCCGAGTTCGGGCAGGCACGCGCCGTGCAGATCGACATCGACGGCAGCATGATCGGGATGCGCTACCCGACCGAGGTGAACCTGGTCGGCGAGGCCAAGGCGACGCTGCGCGCGATGCTGCCGCTGGTGGAGCGTAAGCCGGATCGCCAGTGGCGCGAAGCGGTGGAGAGCAATGTCGCGTCCTGGTGGACGACCATGGAGCAGCAGGCGATGGTCGACGCCACGCCGGTGAACCCGATGCGGGTCGTGCATGAGCTGTCCGAACGTATCCCGCAGGACGCGATCGTGACGGCGGACTCCGGGTCGTCGACCAACTGGTACGCGCGCAACCTGCGCATGCGCGGGCGGATGCGCGGCTCGCTGTCCGGCACGCTGGCGACCATGGGGCCGGGGGTTCCGTACGCCATCGGCGCCAAGTTCGCCCATCCGGACCGGCCGGTCGTGGCGCTCGTTGGCGACGGTGCGATGCAGATGAACGGGCTGGCCGAACTGGTCACGATCGCGCGCTACCAGGAGTTGTGGACCGACCGGCGCCTGGTTGTGTGCGTCTTCCACAACAACGACCTCAACCAGGTGACCTGGGAGCTGCGTGCCATGGGCGGGGCGCCGAAGTTCGAGGAGTCACAGACCCTGCCGGACATCTCCTACGCCCGGGTCGCCCGCGAGCTCGGGCTCGAAGCCGTGGAGGTGGACGACCCGGACGACCTCGGCCCCGCCTGGGATCGCGTGCTTGCCGCCGGCGGCCCCACGGTGCTCGACGTCCGCTGCGACCCGGAGGTGCCGCCGATCCCGCCGCATGCGACGTTCGAGCAGATGACGGCGACGACTCAGGCGTTGCTCAAGGGCGACCCCAATGCCTGGCGGGTGCTCGTGCAGGGAGCGAAGACCAAGATGCAGGAGTTCGTGCCCGGCCGTTAGCGGCGTAGGCAGGTGTAGGCGCCGAAGAACGGCCCGGTGAACTCGACGTCGACGATGTCGAATCCGGTCTCGTCCAGCATCGATTCGAACAGCCAACGGAACGTGCTGTGCTCGGTGCGGATGTGTTCGGCGTAGTCGTCGGCGGTGTAACCGGTGGCCGGGTCGGTACCTGCGGTTGCCAGCCACGAGTCGAACGCGGCAGCGGCCTCGTCCGGGCGCAGGTCGTAGATCAGGTCGCGCACCCGCAGCACACCGCCGGGGCGCATTGTCGCGGCGATCCGCCGCAGCGCCAGCACCTTCCAGAAGTCCGGTAGCTGGTGCAGCGCATGCCGGGTGTGCACGGCGTCGGCCGGCGCCCCAGTGTGCTCGTAGCCCAGGAAGCCGGCCTGGACGACCTCCACGTTCGTCGCGCGGACCTCGCGGGCCCGCGCGCGCAGGTGTTCCACCATCGGTGCGGCGACGTCCACGGCCACTACTCGCGCGAACCGCGCCGCTGCGGCAAGAGCGAACTGCCCCGTACCGGCGCCCAGGTCGACGACCGTCGCGGTGTCGTCCACGCCGTGGGTGGTCAACGCCGCGATGTCGTCGGACGGGTCCGGGTGGCCCTGCTTGCGGTCGAAGTTGGCGACGAACTCCGGGTCGAGATGTTCGGGGCCGGCGTGCGCGAGCTCATCGAGCATCCATGGTGGTCGCATGGGGCCGATCGTGGCACGAGGTACCGCCGGAGATCGACCTGCTTTTTCGCCGGTTCGCCCGCCCGCGCGGTCGCGGTGTGACAACATCCGTGTTGATGAACATGAGTCTCACTACCAATTCGTCCAGAATCGACACGACCACGGATCGGCGCGCCGTTCGTGCCGATACCGTGATCACCGCGCTGCATACGTTGTCCCGCGAACTGGATGCGGCCCCCAGCTTGGAGCCGGGCCCGGCCGTCGACGAGCTGTTCGACCGGTTGGTGCGGCTGGTGCTCGCCGTCCCGGATGCATGCGTGGCCGAGATCATGCGCGATCCGGCGATCGCCGTGATCGGTGCTCGGCTGCGTGAGCTGTGCGCACGAGGCGAGACCGCGCTCGAGACGGCCTGGGCAGCGCGTATCGCGACCGCTGCAACCCCCCGGGCCGAGCTGGAGCAGTTTCCCTACCTCGACAATTACCGTCGGCTGAGCCGGATGGAGGTCGGGGTTCTCGCGTCGGCGGCGACCACCAGGGTGCGGTCGGTGGCCTTCGTCGGTGCCGGGCCGTTGCCGTTGAGCGCGCTGTTCATCGCCGGTGAGTTGAACGTGCCTGTCGACCTCATCGACCGTGACCCGCTCGCCCTGGACGCCGCGGGCGCAGTGGCGCACACGCTGGGCTACCCTGACCTGCGGCTTGTCGAAGCTGATGCCGCAAACGCGGACCTGTCCCGGTACGACATCGTCGTCCTCGCCGCTCTGGTGGGAACCGGCCCCGGAGAGAAACAGCGGATCCTGGCCCACCTGGCATCGGCCATGGCGCCGCGGTCGATCCTGCTCGCCCGGAGCGCCCGCGGCCTGCGCACCGTTTTGTACCCGGCTATCGACGTCGATGCGATGACGGCCTACGACGTCCTGTCCGTCGTCCACCCGGTCAACGACGTCATCAACTCCGTCGTGCTGGCTCGCACCAGCAGTGGGCAGTGACATGGCAACCCTGCTGATGGTCGAGAGTTGGTTGCACTCGACCGGGCTCCGGCTCCCGCCGTTGATCCATGCGCTCGGTCACCGATACGTCCTGCTCACTCGCGACCCGGCGCTGTACCCGGGTGCAGCGGACGGCTCTGCGCACCCGGTGGTGCGAGACGCCGATGACATCGTCATCGTGGACACCAACGATCACGGCGCCGTCGTGGCCGCCGCGAAGTCGCTCGCTGCTCGTCGCGGCATCGACGGCGTCGTCACGACCTGCGACTACTACCTCGAGGCCGTCGCCCACGCTGCGGATGCATTGCGGCTGCCGGGACCAGCTCCCGACGTCGTGAAGCGCATGCTGCGCAAGCACGAGGTCCGTACGGCGACGGCCCGCGCCGGGCTCGCGACGCCCGCGCACGCGGCGGCGGACACGTGGCCGGTGGCCCGTGCCGCAGCCGAGCGCATCGGGTATCCGGTCGTCGCCAAGCCGGTCGACCTGAACTCGGGAACGTCGGTCTGCCGAGCCGACGACGAGGCCGCGCTGAAGGACGCGTACGGGGAGATCACCGCGGCCGAGCACAACACCAGGGGCCAGCGGCTCGCCCGGCTCGTGCTCGTGGAGGAACTGCTCGACGGCCCCGAGGTGAGTGTGGAGGCGATGACCTACGACGGCGTGACCACCGTGCTCGGCATCACCGGCAAGGACGTCGCCGGCGCGCCGGCGTTCGTCGAAGCCGGGCATGTCTTTCCGGCGATGATCGCGCCGGACCAGGCGCGTGAGGTGCAGGCCCACGTGCGCGCGGCGCTGACGGCCGTCGGCCACCGCCACGGGCTCAGTCACACCGAGGTCCGTCTGACCGAGGCTGGACCGCGGATCGTGGAGATCAACCCTCGGCAGGGCGGCGGGTACATCTTCGACCTGGTCCGCCTGGTCACCGGCGTCGACCCGCTCGAGCTGCTCGTCGCGCTCGCTCTGGGGGATCCCGCGTCCGCGCAGCGGCACCCGGCTCAGGCGCCCGCGAGCGCTGTCGCCTTCGTGATGTCGCCGGAGCCGGGCAGGGTGACGGCGGTCGAAGGCGTGGAACAGCTGGCTGGTGACGACACCGTCGTGCGGTGCGAGATCACCACGCCGCAGCGCGTGGCCCACCCCTGTGACAACAACAGCCGCCTCGGGCACATCCTGGTGACCGGGCCCGACGCCGCGAGCGCGCACGCCCGGGCCCGGGCGGCGATCGGTTTGTTCCGGTTGGGGATGGACGACGGCCGCATCGTCGCGCCACTCGGCGCCGAGGCCTGATCAGGGCCACGGCGTCCGCGTGAACAGATCATCGGGCTACTGAACCATGCGTCGAGGATGAGAAGTCTCTGCGTGTTCACGAAGTAGTCAGGGATATGACACTCTGTTTGACAAAAGTGACAACCGTCACGATAGGCCGACCGAGCCGGACGACGACCCGTCCGGACGAAGGAGCGCACCGATGCGTTTGACGCTGTTGCCCGCCGCCGTGTTCGTCTCCGCGCTAGCCCTGGCGGCACCCGCCCAGGCCGACCCCGCGCCGGACGTCATCGATGTCGCGCACCGTGGTTCCTCCGGCATCGCGCCCGAGAACACCGTCGCCGCGGTCGCGTACGCCGTCCAGCAGCGGGCGAGCTTCGTCGAGGTCGACGTGCAACGCTCCGCCGACGGCGAGCTCGTCATCATCCACGACACCACGCTGGAGCGCACCACCAACGTCGAAGAGGTCTTCCCGGACCGCGCGCCCTGGAACGTCGGCGACTTCACGTTGGCAGAGATCCGCCAGCTCGACGCCGGATCGTGGTTCTCCCCAGACTTCGCGGGCGAGCCCGTGCCCACCCTGCGCGAGGTGGTCGAGGCCCTCGGGCCGCGGACCGGATTCCTGCTCGAGCTCAAGAGCCCCGACCTGTATCCCGGCATCGAGGCCCAGATCCACGAGGAACTGTCGTCCATTCCGGGCTACTTGCCGCGCTCGTTGCGCACCGACCGGCTCGTCGTCCAGTCGTTCGACATCGACTCCATGCGCACGTACCACGACATCGCGCCCGAGGTCCCGATCGGGCTGCTCTACGGGTCCCGGCCCAGTGACGACGAGCTGGTCGACGCGAGCACCTGGGCCGAGCAGGTCAACCCCAGCTATCGGGTGACCGATCAGGAGCTGGTGGATCGCATTCACGAGCTCGGGATGACGATCAGCGTCTACACGATCGACACCGGGCAGCTGATGCGTGAGTACATCAACCTCGGCGTCGACGGCATCATCACGAACTATCCCGGCGTGCTGCGCGACATCCTGTATCTGTGATCGTCGTGAACTAGTCGACGAGACGACGCACGTAGCGCACGCCGGGCCGGCCGTCGACGGTGACGTCTCCGACGGCGGTGAACCCGTGGCGGCGGAGCACGGCCCTGGAGGCCGCATTGTCGAGGGTGGTGACGGCGCGCAGAGCCTGTAGCCCGTACGACGTCACGGCGAGCTGGCACACCTGGGCGACCGCGGCCGTCGCCACCCCGCGCCCTGCGGCTCGCTCGGCCACCCGGTACCCGAGCTCGGCGATGCCGTCCTCGACGTCCACGAGGTTGACGCGGCCCACCAGCGCGCCGTCGTCGTCGAACACGACATGGAAGTGACACTCGCCGGCATCCTGCTCGGCGAGCCGGGCGCGGTGCAGCGCGGCGAACTCGGCGAAGTACGCGTCGCCGCGGTCCGGGATCGACCGGCTGAAGTACTCCCGGTTCTCGAGCTCGAAAGCCAGCACCGCAGGCGCGTGATCCGCGCGTAGCCGCTCCACTCGCACCATCTCAGGTTCGCCCCAGCCGTTCGTCGCGGAGTCGGGCCAGGCGCTGCTTGATCTCGCGACGCCGGCTGCGGGCAGCTTCGGCGTCCACCTCGGCCTGATCGAGCTGATGCCGACCAGCGTCGACGTCGGCCTTGGCGTCCTCGGCCTCGGCGCGGGCGGCCTTCAGTTTCGCCTCGAGACTTTCGACCGTGGCCTCGGCGTCCTCGAGCGCCTTGCGGCGACGGTCCAGCTCGGCAGTGAGATCGTCCACGCGGTCGTCAGCGGCCTCGACGGCGGACTGAGCCTCCTCGAACTCTGCCTGCGCCTCGGCCATGCGGCGGCGCTGGGCTTGCTGGGGCGATTCCTCCGCCGGCTGGTCCGGCTCGGTGCGGGTGCTGCGGGTGCGGGTGCCGGTGCCGCCGGTGCCGTCACGGGACGCCGCCGGTGCCGGCTCCTGCCGGTTGCGCGCCTCTCGCGCACGACTCAGCGAGATCACCTCGGCTGCTTCGCCGCTGCCGCTCACCGGGCCGAACCCCACGTTCTGCAGCGCCTTGCTGAGCCGACCGGCGCGCAGCTCCGCGCCGGCATCCGGGTCGGCGACGGCCGCGTGGAACGTCTCGCCCAGTCCTGAGCTGACGTCGTCACTCATGCCGTAGTTCGCCGTGCGGGCCAGGGCTGCCGCAGCGGTCAGCAGCTCGTCGACCAGTTCCTTGCGTCGCGCGGCCAGCTCACGCAGCCGGTCGCCGTCGCGGGAGTCGGTCGCCGCGCGCATCTGCTCGCCCAGGCCGACCAACTCGTCCACGGTGTCGGCGCGCTCGCGGGCCAGCTGGTTGGCCAGCCACGCCGTCGTCGTTGGTTTGCGCAGCGCCTTGATGCTCGCCGCCAGCTCCGCACTCGCCTCGGACTTGGCCCTCTTGGCCAGCGCGTTGCGCGCCGCGACGAACTCCTCCAGCGGCAGCGCGTACAGCGCGGTGATGTCGGACTCGACGTCCATGCTCGCGCTACTGCAGGTAACCCTCGACTTCGTCGACCGGGCGAGGCTCGACGTCGTCGGGGTCCTGGCCGGCCTCGACCCGAGCGCGCCGCTGCCGTAACAGGTCCCAGCATTGATCGAGCTGGGCTTCGACCTGCTTGAGCTGGGCGCGTTCCTCGTCGGTGGACAGTTCGCCGGCTTGCGCCCGATCGCGGAGTTGGCGCTCCTGCTCGACGAGTTCCCGGACTCTGGCCATGATGTCGTTCTCTGCTGCCATCTCCGTCCTCCTGGAGCCGGTCATGCACCGAGCTTAAACGCTCGCTTCCGCCGACTGTCGGTTTCGAGTGCGTGCAACTGTGGCCTCGTCGGCGCCGAGCGGGCGACGTCAGGCTGCTGAGGCCTTGCGAGCCTCGAGGATGGCCTCGGCGAGCTGGTCGCGGTTCATCGTCGAGCGCCCGGAGATATCGAGTTTGCGGGCGAGTTCGACCAGATCGGCTTTGGACGCTTGGCTGAGGTCGTCTTTCGACGGCTCGCTCGGCTCTCCGCGCTGATCCTCGGCGCTGCCCTTGCCGTTGGTTTTGCCCTTGCTCTTGCCGGCGCCCTTACGTCGGCCACGGGCCGACTCCACGCTGGCTTCGAGCGCACTGAGCAGGTCGGATACGCCTGTGGCCGGCTCGGGCTCAGCGCCCTTGACGACCTCCTCGCCCTCGCGCTTGGCCTCGACCAATTCCTCGACTCGCTCGGTGTAGGTGTCGCGATAGTCCTCGGGACGCCACGGCTCGGTCATGGCCTCGATCAGATCGATGGCCATCGACAACTGTTTGCGCTGCGAGGTCTCGGCCGGCAAGTCGGGCAGTTCGGTTTGCGGGTCGCGGATCTCGTCGGCGAACAGCATCGTCTCCAGCACCAGGACGGAGCCGGACGCCCGCACCAGTGCCAGGTATTCCTTGCTGCGCATGACGAACGTCGCGATGCCGGCTCGGTCCGATTTCGCCAGCGCGTCGCGCAGCACCGCGTACGGCGTCTGGTTGTCTTCGTCGGACGGCGCCAGGTAGTAGCTGTTCTGGAAGTGGATCGGGTCGATCTCGGCCAGGTCGACGAAGGAGGAGATCTCGAGCGTGCGTGAGCGGCCCGGGGCGATCTCGGTGAGCTCGTCCTGCTCGACCATGACGTAGTCGCCGCCGCCGACGTCGTGGCCCTTGACGATGTCGTCGTACTCGACCTCTTTGCCGGTGCGTTCGTTCACGCGCTTGTAGCGGATCCGGTCTGATGTGTCGCGCTCGAACTGATGGAACCTGACCTCGTGCTCTTCCGTCGCGCTGTACAGCCGGACGGGGATCGAGACCATGCCGAAGGTGAGCGCGCCGCTCCAGATCGACCGTGCCATGTCGCCACCACCCTTCCGCTGACCTCGTACCCAACGGCGCCGGACGCGAACGCGGCGGCGGTGGGCATGGGGCAGGCGCGCGCGGGGTGGCTTGCACCACTAGGCGTTGTGTCGCATCACGAGGCGTGCACGGGTGGTGTGGCAGGGAATTGCCAAGTGAACATGATCATTTGACTATCGCGGAGTAGGGTGTGTGCAGGTAGTTCGGTAGCGGCAACGGCGCCGGGAGGAACTCGTGGAAATCGGTGGAATCATTTCCGCACTGATCGTCGGTATCGTCATCGGTGCACTGGGCCGGCTCATCGTTCCGGGCAAGCAGAAAATCGCCATCTGGCTCACGATCCTCATCGGCGTCGTCGCCGCGCTCATCGGGACGGCCATCGTCGGCCCGCTCCGGGACACCTCCGGCATCGACTGGATCGAGCTCATCGTGCAGGTCGCCTTGGCCGCCTTCGGCGTGATCGCGGCGTCGAGGTTGATGGAGTCGCGCAAGAGCTGAGCGCTTGCGGCCCGGTGTCGTGGCCGCAGGTAGCGCTCAACCCTGCGCGGTGACGGAGCCGGGCTCGATCCGGGCCACGACGTCCAGATCGGCGACGAAGGCCGCATGATCCGCTGCGCGCTCACGCGAGCGCAGCACCGCGGACGGGTGCACGGTGGCGACCACGAGCGCGTCGTCGATCGGCAGCTCGCCATCACGGGCCAGCGGGGAACCGTCCGCGAGGTCCGACCACGCCAGCACTTGCCCACGCTGCCGGCTGACCCGGAACGACGAACCCAGCGTCGTCGCCGCGGCCGTGGCGCCGAGCACGACGACGATCTCCGGTCGTACGGCCGCGAGTTCTGCGCGCAACCACGGCCGGCAGGCGGCGAGTTCGGCCGCGTTCGGCTTCTGGTGAATCCGGCGTTTGCCACGCTCGGCGCGGCGGAACTTGAAGTGCTTGACCGCGTTGGTCACGTACAGATCCGTCCGCACCAGGCCGGCCTCGTCCACCGCCTGCCACAGCAGCCGTCCGGCCGGGCCGACGAACGCCTGGCCCGCACGATCCTCCATGTCGCCGGGCTGCTCGCCGATCATCATGATCCGTGCCGTGCGCTGCCCGTCGCCGAAGACGGGCTGCGTGGCGTCTTCGAACAACGAGCACGCCCGAGTGCCGGGCGCGGTCGTCACCGCCAGCCATGAGCCGATCCGTTCTCCCTGAACCAGGCGATCGTGGTGGCCAGACCCTCCTTCACCGGTACCCGCGGCCGCCATCCCAGCACCTCGCCGGCCAGCGTGATGTCCGGGCGGCGGGAATGGCCCAAGTTGGGCGGCGCCTCCACGAAGGCCGCGGGAGAGTGGCCGTCCGTGAGGTCGATCAACTGCTGGGCGAGGGAGAAGATCGAGACGTCGTCCGGGTTGCCGACGTTCATCGGGCCCGGATGTGCGCTGTTCGCCAGCGCCAGCACGCCCGCGACGGTGTCGTCGACGTAGCACAGCGAGCGGCGCTGTGCTCCGGAGCCCGGAATCGTCACCGCGCCGTCGGTGAGGACCTGGCGAATGAGCCGGGCCAGGACCCGCCCGTCGTCGAGGCGCATCCGGGGCCCGTAGGTGTTGAAGATCCGGGCGATGGCGGTGGACAGAGAGTACGCCGCGCGATACGTCGAGGTGGCGGCCTCGGCGAACCGGCGAGCCTCGTAGTAGGCGCCGTAGGCGGCCACCGGGTCGATCGCGCCCGGATGCGCCTCGTCCAGCGGCTCCGGCGTGGGTGGGCCGTACGTCTCCGAGGTCGACAGGAGCACGAACCGGGCGTGGTGATGGTGGGCGAGTTCGAGGGCGTTCAGCGTGCCCACACTGGCAGCCCGCGTCGCCCGTACCGGGTCGAGCAGGTAGTCGCTCGGCGTGGCCGGTGCGGTGAGGTGGTAGACGACGTCGACGGGGCCGGCGATCTCGATGCCGTCGAGCATGTCCTGCCGCAGCAGCCGGAAGCCCGGTCGTTCCACCAGGGCACGCAGGTTGGTCAGACGCCCGGTCTCGAAGTTGTCGACGCAGGTGACGCTGGCGCCGGACTCGGTCAGTGCTTCACAGAGGTGCGAGCCGATGAAACCGGCTCCCCCGATGACGACGGCCCGAATGTGCCTGTTCGTCTCCTTGCCCATGGCCCTCACAATCCGTTCGGCGACCGGTACCGGGGAACCTTCGCTGAAGGACATACCCAGCGCGGCCTGAACGACACGATGGAGCGGTACGCTGGGCAGCGTCGGGGGCACAACTGGAGACGCCTGCCCGTTCTCCCTGTTGGGGCTGTGGTTGACGGAGTCAGGAGGCAGGGCTGTGCACGAACCGGACGCCAACGAGTTCGCGAAGATGGCGCTGGCCATGTTCAACGAGTCCGACACCGAACACACCCTCGACCGGGTGGTCGAATACGCGCAGCACGCCACCGCATGTGACGATGCCGGGTTGATGTTGCTGCACTCGCGCGGGCGCATCGAAACCGCCGTGGCCACCCATGACCGGGTCTACCAGGCCGACCAACTGCAGGTCGATCTCGCCGAGGGGCCGTGCATCCAGGCGATCTGGGACCGCGACGTGTTCATCACCGACGACACCGCGTCCGACGAGCGGTTCCCGAACTGGGGCCCGAAAGTTGCTGAGCTGGGGCTGCGTAGCGTCCTGTCGATTCGGCTGCACACGGCGACCGCCACGGTCGGTGCGCTCAATCTCTACGGCCACCAGCCGGGCACCTTCGATGACGACGATCTGGACGTCGCCGACATCTTCGGCCGGCATGCGTCGGTGGCCCTGGCGTCGGCGCGTGAGGAAGAGGGGCTGCGCCAGGCCATCGGCGCCCGGCACCTCATCGGGCAGGCGCAAGGCATCCTGATGGAACGCTACGGCCTCGATCACGATCGCGCCTTCGCCCTGTTGCGGCGCTACTCCCGCGACAACAACATCAAGTTGCGCGTCGTGGCGCAGCGCGTCATCACCAACGGCAAGCTCTCCGAGGAGCCCTGAGCCGGCTTCACGGGAGATCGTCGGCGATGCTCGGGTCGAGCGCTGCTCGTACGCAAGCCGCCGTCAGCCGGGGGAACTCGGCGTTGGGCACGAGTTCGGCCAGTTTCTCGGCCGACTCCGGCAGGCCGAGCTTGCGGGCGCCGTCGTGCACGCGCCGGTCGGCATACGGGGCGACGTCGGGCCAGACGCCCTGGACCTCGCGGCAGAAGATGGCCGAGCCGGTGGGACCGACACCGGGGAACCGTTGGATCAGGCTCTCCAGTTGCCGGGTGCTCGTGGCCGCACCGTGCAGGCGGCGAAGGTCACCGGCATAGTCGTCCAGAAGCAACTGGGCACCGTCGCCGAGCATCGTCGAGGTCCGCTCGTCGTAACGGCGGTAATGGCCGCGGCCGAGAGCGTCGACCCGCTGTTGCCAGGTGGCCGCGGCCATCCGCTCGGGCGTGCGGAAGCCCGCCTTCGACAGTTCCCGGGCCGCGGCCGTCGCGATGCCGGCGTCGATGCGTGCCGAGAGCAGCATGGACAGCACGAGCAGCCGATACAGCGCAGAGGGTTTGTCGCTCAGCTTGATGCCGGCCTGCTCGGCATAGGTCTTGCCGTGCCGGTCGAGGACGGCTCTGGCACGATCGCTCGGCTCGGTGGTGGCCATGCCCGTGGGCTACCCGCGCGGGGCTGAGGCAAACCGCGCCGCTGGCGTTTCGGCAGCGCCGGCGCGGGTACGCACCCCGCATGACTATTGCCGATGCTCCGTCCGTCGGTCGCGCCCGGTCGATGCTGGATGCGCCGTGGTGGGAGTACGCCGCCTGTCGATCCGTCGACGCCGATCTGTTCTGCGTACCCGACGGCGTGCCCCTGCGGCGTAAACGCGAACAGGAGCGTCAGGCGAAAGCCATCTGCAGTCGGTGCCCGGTACAGAAGTCATGCCTCGAGGAGGCATTGGAGCGCGACGAGCAACACGGTGTGTGGGGCGGAATGGACACCTCCGAGCGTCGGCAGTTGCGCCGGAGAATGACGGCCGAACGCCGGCAGGCTCGAACCGGCGACAGCTGACCAAGCGGGTCATTCCGCGTCGGGTGGTGGTTGCGGGTCCTCCCGGACCACCTCGGTGGGATCCTTGTCGTCGCGCAGCCCTTCGTACGACGGATGCCGCAACGTGCCTGAGCTGGTCCATTCGGCGAATTCGACTTCACACACGAGCCGGGGCTCCACGAACACGGCGTCGCTCTGCGGTTGGCGCCCAGCGAACGGGCTGTCCGCCCGGCGCAGCGGATCGAGCGCGGCTTGCAGTTGGTCGCGCGCGGCGCGATCGAACCCGGTGCCGACCTTGCCGGCGTAGCGCAACTGGCCATCGTCGTAGTAGCCGACGAGCAACGCGCCGAATCCGCCGCTCAAGCGGCCCTTCCCGGCGACCCAGCCGCCGATGACCACCTCTTGGCGCCGGACGTTCTTGATCTTGAGCCAGTCGCGGGTGCGTTTCCCCGGTCGATACCGGCTGGCCAGCCTCTTGGCGATGATGCCTTCCAAGCCTCGAGTCCGGGTGGCCTCGAGCAGCGCTCGTCCCTCGCCCGGGTGATAGGCGGGCACCTGCCAGTGCGGGCCGCCGAGGCCCAAGGCCTCGAGCTCGCGGCGGCGGTCTTCGTATCCCAGCGCGAGCAACGAGCGGCCGTCGTCGTACAACAGGTCGAACATGACGTAGACGACGGGAATCGTGCGCTGCCGCTCCCGGACGTCGGCGTCGGAGCTGACGTGAATGCGTGGCTGCAGCCGCTGAAAGCTCGGCCGGCCGTCGTCGTCGAAGGCGACGATCTCGCCGTCCAGCACCGCCCGGCGCGACCCGAGCTGCTCGGCGAGGCCGCCGACCTCTGGATAGCGTTTCGTGAAATCGCTCCCGGTCCGTCCGGTCAGCCGGAACGCGCCGCGGTCGCAGAAGGCCACGGCGCGTACCCCGTCCCACTTGATCTCGAAGCCCCAGCCGGACTCGTCGGCCGGCAACACCGACGGCGTCGCGGCCATCGGGGTCAGCGATCGAGGCATCGGGTCGGTGCCCGCCGTGGAAGCGTCCATAGAGGCATCATCGTCCAGCCACGCCGGTGGTGGTCAGAAGACGGGCTTGCCCCCGGTGACGCCGAGCACCGTGCCAGAGACGTAACTGGCCTCGGTGGGCGAGGCGAGGAAGACGAAAGCCGGCGCGACCTCAGCCGGTTGCCCGGCCCGGCCGAGCGGGGTGTCCTGGCCGAACTTCTCGACCTTTTCCGTCGGCTGGGTCGCCGGCTGCAGCGGCGTCCAGATGGGACCGGGCGCCACGGCGTTGACGCGGATGCCGCGCGGGCCGAGCTCGGCTGCCAGGTTGACCGTGACGTTGTTGATGCCCGCTTTCGTCGCCGCGTAATCCAGCAGGGACACCGACGGCTCGTACGCCTGGATCGAGGAGTTGTTGATGATGGCGCTGCCCGGGCCCAGTGACGGCAACGCCGCCTGCACCATCCAGAACAGCGCGTAGAGGTTGGTCCGGAAGACTCGGTCGAGCTGGGCGGTGTCGATCTGTTCGATGCCGACGGTGCGGGCCATCTGGTAGCCGGCATTGTTCACCAGCACGTCGAGCCCGCCGAGCTCGTTGGTGGCCCGGGCGACGAGGTGGGCGCAGGCGTCGGGCTCGGTGAGATCCGCCGCGACCGCCAGTCCCTTGCGCTCGGCCGCGACGACGTGGGCCATCGTCGCCTCGGCATCGGCGGTCTCGCTCGGCAGGTGCGAGATGACGACGTCGGCGCCTTCGCGGGCGAACGCGATCGCGACGGCCCGCCCGATGCCGGAATCGCCACCGGTGATCAGCGTCCGCAACCCTTCGAGGCGGCCGTGGCCACGGTAGGTGTCCTCGCCGTGGTCCGGAACCGGGGTCATGGCGTCGGTGGTCCCGGGGGGCTGTTGCTGCTGCGGCGGGAAGCCGGTCGGGCGTTCTCGGCCAGCAGCGTCGGTCACTGATTCGTTCGACATGTCCTTGGCTCTACCCCCGCTCGTCGAGGGCAAACGACAGGTCGGAACTGTCCGGGTGCGCGTCGTACCTGCAGATGCCTGCAGCACGGGTGTCTGGATCACAGTGGCGGGTACGGGACGGTGGGGTCATGGCGGCAACCGCGAAGATCAGCTCTGTTACTCGAACTCGGCCGGAATCCGATGGACTGGAACCGCCCCCTGTGGCGCGTGTCGTCGGAGCCGAGCCGGCCGGCTCACGACGGAAGGTGGCGCCAACGATGGGCGCGATCGAACTACGAAGCCCCGATTTCGAACACCTCGGGGTGATTCCCGATCGGCACGCACACGACGCCGGCAACGTGTCGCCGTCGCTGGAATGGGTCGGTGTACCTCCCGATGCCGTGGAATTGCTGTTGATGTGCGAAGATCCCGATGCGCCTGGTGGATCGTTCCTCCACTGGCTCGTCACTGGAATAGATCCGCATGCCGGTGGCGTTCCAGAACATGTAACGCCGGCCGGAGGCCTAGAGTGGCCCAACGGTTTCGGCGAGAACGGGTGGGGCGGTCCTGCGCCGCCACCGGGCGACGGTCCGCATCGATACGTCTTCACGGTATATGCGCTGTCCGCCCGGGGTGACCTACCTGACGCACCCACCGTCGAGGACATCTACCGTGCTGCCGATGCCGCCATGCTCGAGCGTGGCACGTTGGTGGGTTTGTACGAACGCTGAGGAGAGGCGATGACGATGGTGACTGAGCGCGGCATCGAGGCGGCCGCGCGCAACGAGCCGCGCGAGCTCGACCAGGATTACGACCTCGTGGGCCACTACCTCAAGCAGATCGGTTCCACGCCGTTGCTCTCTGCTCAGGAAGAGGTCGAGTTGGCCCGCCGGATCGAGGCCGGCGTCTACGCGGCCGAGCTTCTGCGGCGAGCTGACGAGGAGGGGCAGGAGCTGGCTCATCCCCGCGCGGAGCTGCAGGCCATCGCCGAAGACGGAGAGCGCGCCAAAGACCACATGATCCGGGCCAACCTGCGCCTGGTGGTCGCGGCGGCGCGAAAGTACTACCGCAACACGGGGTTGTCGTTCCTCGACGTCGTGCAGGACGGCAACCTGGGCCTCATCCGGGCGGTCGAGAAGTTCGACTACACCAAGGGGTTCAAGTTCTCCACCTACGCGATGTGGTGGATCCGCCAGGCGATCGAACGCGGCCGGGCCGAGAAGGCGCGAACCATCCGGTTGCCGGCGCACGTGGTCGAGAGCATTTCCAAGCTCGCCCGCGTGGACCGCAAGCTGCAGGTGAGCTTGGGGCGTGAGCCGACGACCGAGGAGGTCGCCGAGGAGGCCGATCTCACTCCGGAGCGCGTGGAGGAACTGCGCACGATCTCGCGCGACGTGGTGAGCCTCGACCTACCGGTCGGCGACGACGGCAGCGCCAACGTCGGCGACCTGATCGAGGACACCGAGGACCTGCGGGCCCCGGACGTGGTCGAGTTCCAAGCGCTGGGGGAGGAGATCCGCTCGCTGGTGGCGACCCTGCCGCCGCGCGAGGCGCTGATCGTCAGCCTGCGCTACGGCCTGACCGACGGCCGCCAGCACACGTTGCAGGAAGTCGCCGAGCGGGTGGGGCTGACCAAGGAGCGCGTGCGCCAGCTCGAGAAGCAGTCGATCGCGGAGTTGCGTGACCCGCAGCGCCGGGAACCGCTGCTGGAGTGGGCCGGCTGAGCCCGCCGGACATCATCAGGCCCGGTTCGACACCGACGGTCGCTGGGCTAGGTGGTCGATCAACCAGTCGCCGGACAACCGGGCGACTTCATCCAGTGCGCCGGGCTCTTCGAACAGGTGTCCGGCGCCGTCGACCACCTCGAGCCGCTTCGGCCCGCTCAATTGCTCCAGCGCCTGCCGGTTCAGGTCGAGTACCACTTCGTCGCGCCCGCCCACGATCAGCAAGGTGGGCGCACTGACCTGTCGCAGGGCGTTCCCGGCGAGATCCGGGCGCCCGCCGCGCGACACCACGGCACTGACCTGGTCCGCGGCGCGGGCCGCACAGATCAGCGCGGCCGCGGCGCCGGTGCTCGCGCCGAAGCAGCCCAACGGCAGCCCAGCGGTCGAGGCCTGATCGCTGAGCCACTCGCGGGCCAGGTCGAGCCGGTCGGCCAGGAGCTCGATGTCGAAGCGCAGGCTGCCGGTTGCGGCGTCCTGCAGTTCCTCGGTCTCGGTGAGCAGGTCCATGAGCAGCGTCGCGAGCCCGCGGCGGCGCAGGGCCCGGGCCACGTGGCGGTTGCGGGGGCTGTTGCGGCTGCTTCCGCTGCCGTGCGCGAACAACACCACGCCCACCGGGTCCGGAGGGCTCTCCAAGTCGCCGTACACACTGCCGCCGCCGGGCACGGCGATCTCGGCCTGCCGGGGTCGCCGGGTGGCCAGCAGCGCCACCACCTGCTCGTCGCTGGTCTGGGTGAAGTTCTCATACCACGAGCCGATCGAGCCCATGCCAGGTTGCGACTCCACCGCGATGACCTGGTCGGCGATGCCCGTCAAACGGCGGGCGGTCTCGGGCGGGCACACCGGGACCGCGAGGATCAGCCGCTGTGGCCGGTGTCGCCGTAGCGCGCGTAGGGCGGCTTCGGCGGTGACGCCGGTGGCCAGGCCGTCGTCGACCAGGATGACATCGCGATCTTCGAGGTCGGGCAGGTCAACGGTGCCGCGGTAGGTCTCGACCCTGCGGTTCAGTTCGCGGCGTTCAGCCGCGGCCAACGCACGCATCCGGGCACCGCTGATCCCGAGCCGGCGGGCATCACGGGTCTCGATGATCAGGTCGTCGCCCTCGGCGATGGCGCCGATACCGAACTCCGGCTGACCGGGTGCGCCGATCTTGCGGGCGACGAAGACTTCCAGCGGCGCACCCAAGCGGTCGGCGACATGCGCGGCGACCGGGACGCCGCCACGCGGCAGCGCCAGCACGACGGGCCGATCGAAAGGTTTGCCGCTGAGCTTGTCGGCCAGGCGGCGACCTGCGTCGTCACGGTCTCGGAACGTCATGGGTACTGTCTCCAAGGACGATCATGGCCGGCCGCCTCCGCGTGGACGGTGTCACTGCCCGAGCAGGTGCAAGACGGCCTCGTTGATTGCGGTGTGGTCGATGCCGGCCGCGCGCAGCTGTTCTGCGGGCGATGCGGAACCAGGCATGCCGTGCACGGCCAGCTTGAGCACGTGCGGCGAGGGCTCACCGTGAGAGAACACCTCGAGGACGGCGTCGCCGAGTCCGCCCTCAGGCCAGTGGTCCTCGATCGTGACGATGCGCCCGGTGTCCGCCGCGGCCCGGCGCAGGGTCTGTGCGTCGACCGGTTTGACCGAGTAGAGGTCGATGACGCGCGCGGCCACGCCCTGGCGGGCGAGCTCGTCCGCAGCTTTCAGCGCCTCGTGCAGGGTGATGCCGGCCGAGACCAGGGTCACCTGGTCGGCCGGAGACGAGCGCAACACCCGGCTGCCGGCGATGGAGAATTCCTCGTCCGCGCCGTACAGCACGGGCGTGTCACCGCGGGTGGTACGCAGGTAGGCGATACCCGGATAGTCCGCCAGCCCCGCCACGAGCGCGGCCGCCTGATTGGCGCACGACGGATAGAGCACCACGCTGCCGTACACGGCTCGGAACGCGGCCAGATCCTCCAACCCCATCTGCGACGGACCGTCCTCGCCGATCGACACGCCGCAGTGCGAGCCGATCAGGCGGAGATCGGCACCGCTCACCGCTGCCATCCGGACGAAGTCGTGTGCCCTGGTCAGGAAGGCGGCGAACGTCGCCACGTACGGAATCCAGCCACGGCTTTGCATCCCGACGGCCGCGGCCAGCATCTGCTGCTCGGCGATGTAGAACTGGAAGAACCGCTCCGGATGCGCATCGGCGAAGAACTGCATCCGGGTGGAGTCGGCGACCTCGGCGTCCAACCCGACCACGTCGGGCCGAGCGGTGCCGAGAGCAGCCAGCGCCTCGCCGAACGCGGTCCGCGTCGCCACCTCGGTGCCCACCTCGTATTCCGGCAGCTTGATGGCTGAAGCGGTGCCGAAGTCGTGCGGCCGCGTGCCGGTCTGCGGTGGCGACACCGTGACCCGCAGGTCGCTCGGCCCGCCGAGTTCCGCGATGGCGTCATCGGCTTCGGCCACCGGCTTACCGTGCTTGCCTTCTTGGTCGGCGACGGCGGCCACGCCGGCGCCCTTGACGGTCCGGGCGAGGATCGCCGTCGGCCGGTCGGACTGCACCGCCTGTGTGTACGCCTGATCGATCTCGTTCACGTCGTGGCCGTCGATCTCGATGGTGTTCCAGTCGAAGGCGCCGATGCGGCGGGCGTAGGCCGCGGTGTCCCAGCCGTGTCGGGTGGGTCCACGCTGGCCGAGCCGGTTCACGTCGACGATGGCGACGAGGTTGTTCAGCCGTTCGTAGCCGGCATGCTCGAAGGCCTCCCACATCGATCCCTCGGCGAGCTCGCTGTCGCCGCAGAGGACCCAGACCCGGTACGGCAGCTGATCGAGGAACTTGCCCGCCATGGCCATGCCCACGCCGAACGGGAGCCCCTGGCCGAGGGAACCGGTGGCGACGTCGACCCACGGCAGCCGTGGAGTGGGGTGACCCTCGAGCCGGCTGCCGAGCGTGCGGAAGGTCAGCAATTCCTCGTCGGTGATCGCGCCGGCGGCTTTGTACAGCGCGTACAGCAACGGCGACGCGTGGCCTTTGGAGAAGACCAGGTGGTCGTTGTTCGGCTCGTCCGGGTTGTCGAAGTCGTACCGCAGATGGCGGGCGAACAGCGTCGCCATCAGGTCCGACGCCGACATCGACGACGTGGGGTGACCCGATTCGGCGGCGGCGGCGCAACGCACGGCGTCGACCCGCAGCTGTCGCCCCAGCTCGGTGATGTTCAGCTCTGGGCTCAGGCTCTGGTTCGTCACACGCGGTGGGTACCCAGCCGCGCGCAGTTGATTCGTCCGGGACGCCGGTCAGGATCCGTCCGAGGCAGCCTCTGGTTCAGCGGTGGCCAGGACCTCGCCGTCGGCATCCAACGCCTCGACGGCCACATACGGCTCATCCGGGACCTCGGCGGAGGTCTCGAACCCGTCGCGTTCGACGGTGGCGACTTCGGTGGCGCTGTCGGCATCGGCGCCGGCGAGGAACCGCCACGACGCCACGTCGGTCGCGCCGTTCCAGCTCACCCAGGCCGTGCCGTCCTCGACCACCATGGCCGGCGGTTCGCTCGGTTGCCCACGCCAGGGAAATCGGTAGGCGCGGTAGCTCTGGCCTCCGCTGAACTGCCAGTCGGTCAGCAACTCGCCGTCCGCGGTGTACTCGGAGTAGAAGGGCTCGGAGCCCCAGCCGACGACGACGTTGCCGTTCTCACGGACCTGCAGGTTGCCCTGGCTCGGCGCCAGGCGCCCATCGGGAGGCAGGTACTCGGTGACCACGCGGGCGGTCATGGTCTCGGTGTCCACATCGAGGCGCATCCCGCGGGACTCCTCGCCGACAGCGGGCGAGCTTTCGTTGTCGAACAGCGTGATGGTGCCGTCGGGTTGGCGCTGGGCGTCGTGTTGCCAGGCGAAGACCGCATCGTCGTCCATCTCGAAGTCGCTGGCCGAACCGCCGAGCGTCCAATCGACCTCGCCGGTGCGCCGGTCGATCCGGTAGATGGCGTGGGTACTGCGCGCCGAGGCGAGCAGGTGGTCACCGTCTTCGGTGACGGAGTTGATGTGGAAGTAGTCGAACGGCTGTTCCTTGCTGCCGTCCTGCTTCTCGCGATACTCGAACTTGTTCAGCGTCTCGGACAGCTCGACGTGGTCCAGCGCGCTCCACTCCCACAGGACCTCGCCGGTGGCGATGTCGATCTCCTGGATGACGCCGTCGAGGACGTAGCCGTCCCGCGGGCCGTCGAGCTCGGTGAGGTCCTGGCCGCCGACGGTGGGATAGCTGACCAGGAACGCGGTGCCGTCATCGGTGATGGTCATCTCGTGCAGGTCGGCCTTGGTCCCCTTCGTGGTGACCGTGGCGATCTCTTCATACGAGGTGTCCAAGATGACGAACTCACCGATGCCGTAGCCCTGCTCCCTACTCTCCCCGCGCCAGTACGTGAGCACCGGCTCGCCCTCATACTGCTGCACGCGGAAGTCGTAGCTCTTCCCGTCGGTGTCCTGGATCCACACCGGCTCGCCCTCGGCGTCGGCGATGAGCAGGGAGTTCATCGGTGACTCCTCGCCCTTGGGCGCCACGAGCATGAGGTCGTCGTCGGCCGGGTCCACCTGCCCGGACGTCTCGACTTCGATCAGCGGGGGCGTCAGCTCCGGCCGTGTGACGAATTCCGCCGGGGCACCGACGTGGGGTTCCTCGGTCGGCGACGACGCGGCGGGCTCGTCGTCCTGGCAGGCAGCGGCGGTCAAGGCGAGTGCTGCGGCGCCGACGGTGGCGGCTCGCAGGGGGGAACGTTGGCGTCTCATCGGTGCCCATCATGCCCAGTTGAGGCGAAAGTACTCACCAGACTTCGCGCCGTACCGTGCCGGGCCGCGCCGCCGCCGGGAAGCCCGGCGCGCTAGTCTGCCCATCGGTGCACGTCATGCAGGGAGGGGACGATGCCGGCGACCTCAGTGACCATGATCGGCGCGGGCTTCTGATGCTCACCGTTCTCGGCGCGAGCCCGGACGAAGACCGGGTCTACGGGCATCTGGTCACGACGATGTCGGCCACGGAGGCGGAGATCGCGCAGGCCACCGACCTGTCGCCGGCGGCGATTCGCACCGCCCTGGCCGCCCTCGCCGGGCGTGGGCTCGTCAGCACGACCGGCGATGTCCCGCCGCGGTTCGTGGCCGCTTCGCCGGGGGTCGTCGAGTCGATGATCGCCGAGCGGCTACGCGAGCTGCGCGAAGCGCAAGACGCCCTGGACCGGCTGTCGGCGCATCACCGGGCCACCAGCCTGGCGATGGACGCCTCCGGTGTCTTCGAGATCGTTCGGGGTCAAGAAGCGTTGCGGCAGTGCACCATGAACCTGTTCGCCTCGGCGCGCCACGAGGTGCTCAACCTCATCAAGCCGCCGGCCATCGTCGTCGAGTCCGAGGAACGCGTACAGGCTCACCCGTCCGCGCGCGGGCGAGCGGTCTTCGAGACCGAGGCGCTGGAGAACCCGGGCAGCCTGGCGGCGGTGCAAGAGGGCCTGCGCGACGGTGACCTCGTACGCGTACACACGAAACTGCCGATCAAGATGCTCGCGATCGACCGTTCCATCGCACTGCTGCCGTTGGCGCAGCGCGACAGCACGCCGGTCGGGGTGCTCATCCGACAGGGCGCGGTGTTGGACGCGCTGCTGGAGCTGTTCGAGTTCGTGTGGGCCGCGGCTGTCCCGTTGCACGTGGACAGCGAGCACACCCCGCCCGCGCGCAACAACTCGGTGCTCGGCGACGACGATCGGCGGTTGCTGTCACTGCTGCTGTCCGGGTTGACCGACGAAGCCATCGCGGCACACCGGGGTACCAGCGTGCGCACCGTTCAGCGCCGGGTGCACGCACTGATGGACCTCGCACACGTACGTACCCGCATGCAGCTGGCCTGGGAGGCCGCCCGGCAAGGCTGGGTGTAGTTCGCCGTCGCGGCTCACACGCTCAGGTGAGCGGGTTCGTGGGTGATGTCCTCGATCTCCGTCGCGGCCCGGTCCATCAACTGGTGCACCATGTCCGCCAGGGCCCGGGCCGCGGCGATCTCCTCACCGATGCGAGGCCGCGCGGGGTCGTCCGGGTTGCGCTTGGCCGTCCCGTGCGCCCGCAGTTGCGACCCGTCGGCCAGGGCTAGCGTCACGGTGGCCTCCGTACGGTCGGTGTCCTCCTGAAACGCCACGTCGATGTCCCACTCGACAGTCTGCATGACCATCACCTCCGTCGGATGGATGGTCCGTACCCACGAATCGGCTCAGGACACGCCTCGGCGCGGCCGGTCGTGCGACGACGGCTGCGAGCTCAGCCGGCGACAAACGACAGCCGGAGCTGCCGGTGGTGATTGTCGACGTTGCTGTCGACGACGACCACGGATTGCCAGGTCCCCAAGGCGGGCATGCCGTCGACGACCGGAAGGGTCAGAGACGGAGAGATGAACGCCGGTAGCACGTGGTCCCGGCCGTGACCGGTACTGCCGTGGCGGTGTCGGTAGATGTCCTCGCGTGGCAGCAACCGGTCGATGGCCTGGCCGAGATCGGGCTCAGTGCCGGAGCCGGTCTCGATGAGCGCGAGGCCCGCCGTCGCGTGCGGGACGAACACGTGACACAGGCCGTCGCCACGGCCACGGCAATACTCCCGCACCAGGCCCGTCACGTCGGTGACCAGCTCGGTCCCGGTCGTCAGGTCGAACGTCTCGGTGTCCACCCCGCCATTGTCGACCGAGCCGGACCGCGGGTCGAGCAGACCTGGCGACGCGGAACCGCCGGCGGTGTTCATTTCGGACGGGATCTCGAAGAATCGGCTACTTGCCCGTAACCTCGTGATCGCACCGTCCGTCCGGCGGTGCGGCGAGGAGGACACTCTGTCCGTCGGCGAGGAGTTCGGCCCGATCATCGACGCGGCGCGCTGTGGTGCGTCGTGGGCGCTGGAACGCCTGTACACCGACCTGGCCCCGGTCGTGACGGGCTACGCCAGGCTGCAGGGCTCGGACGAGCCCGACGATCTCGCCAGCGACGTGTTTCTCGGCGTCTTCGCCGGTCTTGCCGCCTTTGAGGGTGATGAGCGGCAGTTTCGTTCCTGGGTTTTCACCATCGCGCACCGGCGGCTGGTCGACGAGCGGCGTCGGCGGGCCCGCCGGCCGGTCACGGTGACCGACCGTATCGATCTGCTCGACCGCAGACATGGCGACGCTGAAGAGGACGCGTTGGCGGCGCTCGGCCGCGGCCGGGTCGACGAACTGTGCGCTCAGCTCTCCGCGGACCAGCGCGAGGTGTTGCTGCTTCGGGTGGTGGCCGACCTGACCGTCGACCAGGTGGCCGAAGTCCTCGGCAAGTCCGTCGGTGCGGTCAAAGCGCTGCAGCGGCGAGGCCTGACGGCGCTGCGGAAGAAAATTCTGCTTGAAGGCGTACCCCTGTGAGCGCGCCCAGCGATGACATGAACGAGATGCGTACTCAACGCCAGATCGACGACGCCACGGCTGAGGCTGTGCTGCGTGGCGACGTCGTCGTGCCCGAATTCCGGCCGGTCGCCGAGTTCGTGCAGGAGGTCAAGGCCGCGGGGACCGTTCGCGTCGCGCCGAGCCGCGAACTCGCCCAGCGCATGGCCACCGGCGATTTCAGCGGCATCGAGCCGGTAGCGCCGCCGGATTCGGTGGGCCGGCAGACGCGCCGCCGCCGGATGGCCGGAATGGGTGCTCGGGCGCGTTTCGCGACCGGGATGGCCGTCGTGCTCACCGCCTGCACCGGGGTGACCATGGCCGGTGCATGGCCTGACGGAGCCCAGCGCACTGTCGACTCCATCATCAAGACGGTGCTGCCGTTCACAGCCGATGAGCGGGATGAGTCCGACGAGATCGCCGACGATGTCGACACGGAGTCGCCCGGCGTGCTGGAGCCGGCCGCAGACCCCGAACCCTACTCGGGCATCGGCCGGGCCGAGCAGAGCGGCGAGTCCGGCCGCTCCGCGTCGGGCACCAGCGAAGACGAGCTCCCTGCGAGCCGGCCGTCGGATCATCCGGGGCGGGGGGACTCCGACGGCAAGGGTTCGCCTGGGCAGAAGCCGTCGGAGCACCCCGGACAGGGGAACTCGAACGGCAAGGGTTCGCCCGGGCAGAAGCCGTCAGAGCACCCCGGACAGGGGAACTCGTCCGGTCAGTCGTCGAGCGCTGACCAGACGGGCGGGAAGTCAGAAAGCCGCTCTGCCGTTCGACGACGGTAGGGCCCATGAGCGCCCGGCCGACGCGAAAGCGTCGCAACCGGGTCACGGGTTGCGGCCCCGGCTCGCTGCGGAGGCCGGGGCCGCAACCTCCTTGCTCGTCCTGGCGCGTTCGGGGCGCGCATGCCGTGGGGCCGCCTTCGCGGGTCGGCGAGGCGCTATTCTGCGACTGCATGGATGCCGAACACGTCATCGTGATGTCGACCACCGACAGTGAGCAGGCGGCTCAGCAGCTCGCCGCTGGTGCGGTCCGCGAGCGGCTCGCGGCGTGCGCGCAAATCGTCGGCCCCATCACCAGCGTGTTCCGCTGGGAAGGCGACGTACAGACCGAGGCGGAGTGGCGCCTGGAGTTCAAGACGGCGGCCGACCGGAGCGAGGCGTTGCGCTCCTACATCATCGAGCACCATGGCTATGACGTTCCTGAGGTCGTCGTCGTCCCGGTCACCGCTGGTAGTCCTGAGTACCTGACGTGGGTGCGCGACGAGACGCGCTGACGTTCTCCTCTGACGGCAGGCCCGCGCGCCAAACCGGACGACGCCGCCAAACTAAACGATCTTGAAATGTGCCGTCCAACGTGCGAGAGTGACGGCGCGTGATCTTCCGAGACGCTCTTGACACGTTCTGTCACTCTCGGTAATCGTAGGCGTCGGATCTTGGCACCGATGAAGGAGCGCACCCGGTGGTCTCTGTGCTCTCAGCCCGGATGGTGGTGAGGCGGCAGTGAGCAACGACGTCACTGTGACCTACCGAGACTTCGGGGGATGCACGATCGTGACGGTACCTGGCGACGTCGATCAAGGAAGCGCGGACGAGATCAAGGCGTCCGCGGCTGCCGACGACGTCCGCCATGTCGTCCTCGACCTCGGCAACGCCAGCGCGGTTCATCCCGCGGCGGCGGACGTGTTGGCGGCGCTGCATCGGCGCACGCAGGAGCGCGGGGGCGGAGTCTGCTTCGTCACGCGCGAAGACGGCGTGCGCTCGCAAGTCAGCGCGGCCGCGGCCGGGTCGCCGATCTCGCCCTCGTTCTACGACGAGATCGGCGATGCCCTCGAAGCATCCATGGCCGCGCGCCAAGCGGCCCGGCGCGACTGTGACACCGTCAACGCCGCGGGCTGACGGTCACCGCGGCGGTGGTGGCCCCGCCGTCCGGCGAGGCCACCGTGGTTGGTGCATCACGGCGCAGGTGTCGCCGCAGCCTTTCCGGTGGTCGTTTGCTCGTCCACCCCGAGGTCGCGACGCAATTGCGTCAGGATGCGCGCGAGCAGACGTGACACCTGCATCTGGGTGACGCCGAGTTCCCGAGCGATCTCCTGCTGGGTCCAGCCGCGGAAGAACCGTAGGTACACGATTCGCCTGTCCCGCTCGCGCAGGCCTCGGCAGGCCGGACCCAACGCGACCACGGCCTCGGCCCGGTCGAAGCCGGTCTCGTCGTCGCCGAGCGCATCGGCCAGCGGGGTGTCCTCGCCGTCGGTGCCGCGGTAGTCGATGGAGGCCACGGTGAAGCACTCGTGCGAGGCGCTGGCCTCGAGCACTTCATCGAGGTCCACCTCGAGGTGTTCGGCGAGATCTGCCGCGGTCGGCGACGTGCCGAGCCGCTGGGCCACCTCTGACGAGGCGGCGGCGAGGGCAGAGTGCAGCTCCTGAACTCGCCGCGGTGGTCGTACCGCCCAGCCGTGGTCCCGGAAATGCCGTTTGACCTCACCGGTGATCGTGGGGACGGCGAACGAGGCGAAGTCCTTACCCATGTCGGGGTCGAACCGCCGCGCGGCGTTGACCAGACCCAGGTAGGCCACCTGGACGAGGTCGTCGCGTTCGATGCCGCGACCGCTGTAGCGTTTGCCGATGGACTCGGCCAGGCCGAGGTTGAGCAGTACGGCCTCGTCGATGAGTCGGCGTCGCTCGGGTTCTGACGCGCTGGCCGCGGCCTTGAGGAGGCGATTGGTCAGCTCGTTGCGGTCGGCGTGCGGGTTTGTCGTACGTGCATCGACGGGGGGCAGTGCCTTCATGGTCATGGCCAAGCACCTCTCCAGATCGAAGCGGAGTGGCGTTTGCTTGACCACGTAGTCACACAGAATCACGTTATCGGTCTGTTATCAAGTACGAGTCGGCGAAGTTTTTCGGTTGGTTCGTACCAGCATCGCTGGTGCAACCGATGGCATTGACCGGCCCGCTACGGCTCGGAGCAGCCCAGTTGCGGGTAGACCGGTGAGCTGCGGAGGTGGCAGAGATCATGGCGGTGACCCGCGGTATGGCGAGCCTGCGCGCGGCCTGCCGGCTCGTGCCTGGCGTGCCGGTGCCCGAGCCGGCCACCGCGATCGCGAACCCCGGCTCGACGACGTGGGTCCCGGCCGCGCGGCTGGGTGAGCCGACTGTGGTGGCGACGGCGTTCGACGCTCTCCGCGCGGTGGGCGGCAGTCGCAACGCTGCCGCGATGGCCTTCCTCCAGGGCGTGGCTTACGCCGTCGTCGGCCCGACCGTCGCGGGTTCGCTGGGGCCTGGGGTGGTGCCGCCGCCGCAACCGGCTGGAGCGTGGTTCGGCTTCCGGGCCGGTGGGTTCTGTGACCGGGTGGCCTACGAGGCTCTCGACATCGTGCCCGCTGAGCCGGGCGAATTCGAGGACCGGGTGGCGGAGTCGGCTCTAGAGGTGCTCACTCCGGTCGTCGACCACCTTCACCGCAGCAGTGGGCTGGGCGGTCGGGTTCTGTGGAGCACGGTGCCTGACTCGATCATGGCGATCGGACTGGCCTGGGCTGCGCGCTCCGCCGGCTCGCCGCGTGCGCTGCCCGCCGCGACGAGGCATGCGTGGTCGCGTTCCACCGCTCTGATCGACGCGCTGGCCCAGCGGGTGCCCAGCATGTCCGCGCGCCCCCGGCGCTTGCGGGTGACCGGTCCGGGCGGGGCCGTGACCTGGATGGTGCGCGGCGGATGTTGCTTCGTCTATCGCGACACGGCCCAGTACTGCTTGGCCTGTCCGGTCATGGACGATGACGCGCGCGGCGAGCTGCTGATGGGCTGGTTGCTCGGATCCGACGGGTGAGCCGGGCCAGACGCACCACTGCCCCCTCACCTGGATGGTGAAGGGGCAGCGGTGTGACGGGTTGGTCAGACCGGACGCACCAAGTCCGCCTGCGGCCCCTTGGGGCCCTGGGTGATCTCGAACTCCACCCGCTGATTCTCGTCCAGCGTGCGGTAGCCCTCGGTCTGGATCGCCGAGTAGTGCACGAAGACATCGGGCTCGCCGTTGTCTTGCGCAATGAAGCCGAAGCCCTTCTCGGCGTTGAACCACTTGACGGTTCCCTGTGCCATGTGCTGTGTCCTCCTACGGGACGGTGTCGGAAGCCGCACCGTGCGACTCCGGGTTGCTGCCGCCGTCTCCCGCTACCACAGTGCTGGGCACAGAGAAGCGAAAAACGCCCGCGATAACATCCCACGGGCGTTCAAGGACGTGCGAGGAACTGTTACTGCAACCGCCGAAACAGTACCACCTTGGGCCCGCGCCGGGAAGCATACGATGGTTCGAGCCTTGATGCACAAGTGCGAATCTCGCTGTGTGAACAGGGGAGAGCCCGGGTCTCAGGGCAACTTCCAATCGACCGGCGGCAGCCCTGTGTCCTGCAGCAAGGCGTTTGCGCGGCTGAACGGCCGGGAGCCGAAGAATCCGTTGCGAGCTGACATCGGGCTCGGGTGGGCGGATTCGATGCACGGAATGTTATGAAGAAGTGGCCGAAGGTTTCTCGCATCGCGTCCCCAAAGAATGGCGACGAACGGCGTGGGACGGTTGACGAGGGCTCGGATGGCCTGTTCGGTCACCTGCTCCCATCCCTTTCCCCGGTGTGACGCCGGCGAACGCGGCGCGACCGTGAGGGCGCGGTTGAGCAGAAGCACGCCGTTGTCCGCCCACGGCGACAGATCGCCCGTGCTCGGCATCGGATGACCGAGGTCGGACACGTACTCCTGGAAGATGTTGACCAAGCTCGGGGGTAGCGGGCGTACGTGCGGCGCGACGGAGAAGCTCAAGCCGACGGCATGGCCGGGCGTCGGATAGGGATCCTGCCCGACGATCAGCACGCGTACGTCGTCGAACGGCTGGGTGAAGGCCCGCAGGACGTTGGGGCCGGCGGGCAGGTAGCTGCGTCCGGCGGCGAGCTCGGCGCGCAGAAACTCGCCCATCTCCGCGATCTTTCCCGCGACGGGCTCCAAAGCCCGGGCCCATCCGGGTTCCACGAGTTCGTGCAGTGGTCGGGCGGTCATGGCGCACACTGTATCGATGGGTGATCCACCGACACGGAGTCCGGCCGTCAACACGCTGCTGATCCTCGGGGGCCACGGTGACCTCGCGACGCGATACCTGCTACCGGCAGCAGCGGAACTCATCGACGCCGGCTTGTTCCCGGCCCGGCTGCGGATCGTGGCCGTCGACCGCGCCGAGATCGACACGGCCGACTACCGCGATCACGTCGTCGACGAACTGCGCCAGCACGCCCCACACCTGCCCGAGCGCACTCGGGCCGAGCTGTGCTCGCGGCTGGATTACCGGCCTGGCAGCGCCACCGAGGCCGGCGACCTCCGCGCCGCGGTGGCCGGGTTGGACGGAGCGATCGCGGTCTACCTCGCGCTGCCCAACGCGGTGTTCCATGACACCATCGCGTCGCTGGGCGAGGTCGGCCTGCCGCCGGGCAGCCGGCTGGTCGTGGAGAAGCCGTTCGGCGTCGACCAGGCTGATGCACAGCAGCTCAACGCATTGATCCGGCAGGAGTTCAGCGAGGATCACGTCTTCCGCATCGACCACGTCCTCGGCGAGCAGATCGTCCTCGACGTGCTCGGCTTGCGGTTCGGCAACCGGCTGTTCGAATCCGCCTGGACCGCCGAGCACATCGAATCGGTGGACATCGTCTTCGACGAGACCATCGCGCTCGAGGGCCGCGCGGGATACTACGACCACGCGGGCGCGCTGCGTGACATGATCCAGAACCACTTGCTGCAGATGCTCGCCGTGGTCGCCATGGAGCCGCCCACCGAACTGAACGAGCGCGAGTTGCGTGACCGCAAGGCCGACGTGTTGCGGGCGGTACGGCCACCCGAGCCGGCACGGATGCGCGAAGCGTCGCGCCGGGCCCGCTACAGTGCCGGACGGTCTCCGGACGGCTCGGCCGTACCGGCTTATGTCGACGAACCCGACGTCGACGCCGATCGGGCCACCGAGACCTACGCCGAGGTGACGTTCAGCATCCACAACGTGCGATGGGCCGGCGTGCCGTTCCGGTTGCGCACCGGCAAGGCACTCGGCGCGGATCGCCGTGAGATCGTCGTCCGGTTCCGGCCGCCGAATCACCAGCCGTTCGACAACCGAGGCGCTGTCGAGCAGTTGCGGTTCACCATGGGGCCGGACTCCATCCGCTTCGACGTCAATCTGAACGGCGCCGGCGACCCGGCGGAGTTGCAGTCGCAGGCGTTCGTGGCCGACGTGGGCGAGCAGCGTCTGCCTTCCTACAGCCGGCTGCTGCGCGAGGTCGTCGCGGGCGATACCACGCTGTCGGTCCGCGGCGACGAGGCCGAAGAGTGCTGGCGCATCGTCGAGCCGGTGCTCGCGGCATGGACGGCAGGAGAGGTCCCGCTGGAGGAGTACCCGGCCGGATCGGACGGACCGGGGGCGCGCTGAACCGGCGCGTCAGCTCGTCCCGGCCACCAGCGGTTCGAGCACGACGTCCGGGTGCCGGCGCTGCACGGAGGACAGTCGCCACTTGTCCGGGAACAACGCGAGCAGGGCGCCGTCGCGGCGCTCGGCGACCTCGACCCCGGCTTCACCGTTCAGTAGCGCCACGTGCTCGGCCGCGGTCCGCCTGGCCAGCGAATAGGGCAGCGAGTCCAGCGCGACAGGCACGCCGAACTCCTGCTTCAACCGGGCGGTGGCCACCTCGAATTGCAACGGGCCGACCGCGGCCAGCATCGGCGCGCCATCGCCCCGGCGGTCGGAGTGCAGGATCTGCACCACGCCCTCTTCGGCCAACTGCTCGATGCCGCGCCGGAACTGCTTGGCTTTGCCGGTGTCGGTGGTGCGCGCGGTGGCGAAGTGTTCGGGTGCGAAACTCGGCATGCCCGGGAACGTGACGGGGGCGTCGTGGTCGTGCAACGTGTCGCCCACGGTGAGCGCCGAGGCGTTGACGAGCCCGACGATGTCGCCGGGGAAGGCGATGTCGACGGTTCCGCGCTCGCGGCCCAGCATGGCGCGCGCGTACTTGGTGGCGAACGGCTTTCCGGTGGCGGCATGGGTGACGACGGTCCCGCGTTCGAATCGCCCGGAGCACACTCGCACGAACGCGAGCCGGTCGCGGTGAGCCGGATCCATCCCGGCCTGGACCTTGAAGACCAGTCCGGAGAACGGGGCGTCGACGGGGCGGGGCGAGCCGTCGACGTCCTCGCGAGCTGACGGCGCCGGGGCCAGCTCGAGCAGGGTGTTCAGCAAGGCACGCACGCCGATGTTCGACACGGCCGCTCCGAAGAGCATCGGGGTGGAGTACCCGGCGCGGAACGACTCGTCGTCGACGGGGTCGAGCAGGGCGAGCTCGTCCAGAGCAGCGCTCCACTCGTTCGGGTACGCCGCCTTCGCCTCTCCCGCGGAGAGCACGGACTCATCGGCGATCCGGCTACCGCCGGGGGCGCGCTCGAACGTGATCATCGTCTCGGTGCCGCGGTCGAGCAGGCCGTGGAACGTCCCCGCCTCACCCACGGGCCAGTTGACCGGCGTCGCGTGCAGGTCGATGCGTTCGGCCAGTTGGTCGACGAGGTCGAGTGCGTGCAGGCCGGGGCGGTCCCACTTGTTCACGAAGGTGATGACGGGCACGCCGCGGTGGCGGCACACGTCGAACAGTTTCAGCGTCTGCGGCTCGAGGCCTTTCGCGGCGTCGAGGAGCATGACGGCGCAGTCGACCGCGGCGAGCACGCGGTAGGTGTCCTCGGAGAAGTCGGCGTGGCCGGGGGTGTCGAGCAGGTTGATCACGTGTCCGTGGTATTCGAACTGCAGCGCGGCCGAGGTGATGGAGATGCCGCGAGCCTGCTCCATCTCCATCCAGTCCGAGATCACCGATTTACGGCCGGACTTGCCGTGCACGGCGCCCGCCTCACCGATGACTCGGGCATGCAGCGCCAGCGCCTCGGTCAGGGTGGACTTACCGGCGTCCGGGTGGCTGATGACGGCGAACGTGCGACGGCGGCGGGCCTCGGCGGCGATGTCCGCCGGGGCGGATGCGGGTGCTGTGACCATGTGATTTCTGATCCTACATTCGTCGATCAGACCACCGATGAGGCCACCGATCAGGCCGCCGATCCGACCGCCGATCAGGCTACGTCGGCGAACGGCTCAGACGACGTTGACGAACGGCCGGTTGAGGTGCGCGGTGGCGAGCAGGGCGCCGCGGCGCCGCGCGCGGTGCAGTAACTTGCGGCGAGTGCCGCGTGCGCGTGCGTCGTCGTCTTCGAACGCGTAGCTGACGTCCGGGTTCACCAACTGCACGGCGTGCACGAGGACGTCGCCGGTCACGACGATGTCCGTGGCGCCGTCGCTGACGACGAGCGACTGGTGCCCGGGGGTGTGCCCCGGCGTGGGTACCGCTGTGACGCGATGGCGTGTTCGGCCGTGCCCGCCGGCCAGCTGGGTGCGCCCGTGCACCTCGTGCAGTTGTCCGGTGGCTCGCAGCGGTTCCACGACATACGGCACCAACGCGCTGCCGGCGGCTTCCAACGCGGCCACCTCGGTGTGCTGCACCACGTAGCGTGCGCGCGGAAAGACCGGGTCGCCGTTGGGGTGGACCGCCCACCCGACATGGTCGGAGTGCAGGTGGGTCTGCACCACGAGGTCGACGTCACTCACCTCGATGCCGATGTCGGCGAGGGCCTGAGGGAGCCGGCCGGGTACCGGCGCCCATCCCGACGCGGGGCTGCCGGCGGGTCCGACGCCGGTGTCGACCAGCGTGACACGGCTGCCGGGGCCGGTGATCACGAAGCATTGGAAGTTGAGATGCCACTGGCCGTCAGCGGTGAACGCCTCGGGGTCGACCGCGCGGGCTGCCGCCCAGTCGGCGTCGGTCGCGTCCGGGAATGCCTCGTCCGGGGTGCCCAGGCCGAATGGTCCTGCGGCGTCGAGCAAGCACATGACCTCCACCGCGCCCACATGGCGCGTGGCCACCACGCCACGCGGCGGTGGCGGGGCAGCGCCGGCCGCGGCGTGGGTGAGTGCGCTCGCGCCGGCGGTGCCAGCGGCGAGAAGCAGCGTACGTCGGTCGATCAGGTGCGCGTGGTTCACAGGTACTCCGTCCGTTCGGCATCGGCTACGGTGAGTCGACCTCGGCGCGCGATGTGCGCGCCAAGGATTCGAATGACGTCGAATTCACCTCGGGGGCACGACGTGCTCACGTTCGACCTGGCCACGCACGGTCTCGCCCGCTCGAGATTCGCCCTGTCACGGCTGGTGGAGCTCAGCGACGGGTTGGAAGTGCTGACGCATCCGAGTCGTGCGCCCTACGCCGAGCGATGGGTCCGGCGAACGCGCCGCCAGGTCGACCGCTCGGCCATCTCGGTCGTGCTCGCCTTGGTCGAGCACGATCACTGGTACGTCCCCGACTTCCTGGTGCCGGTACCGGACCGATACGAGCCGACGCTCGACGAGGAGCTCGCCGCGCTGGTCGCGACTCCGGCCGCGGTGGTGCTCGCCCAGCTCGCGACGGCGTTCCGGCTGGACGTGGCGCCGGTGTGGGCGGATGCCAGGGAGCTCGCGGGGTTCGAGGGGCTCGAGGGGTCTGCGGGGGCTGCCGGGGTGGACTGGCCCGGCTGGCCCAGCGGGTCCGGCGGGTCCGGCGGGTCCGGCGGCGACGATCGTCCACCGCTGCCGCGCGAAGTCGCCGAGGTGCTCGACGACGGCGGCGTGGAAGCACTGACCGCGTGCGTGGCCGACCAGCTGCTCCGGTGCTGGAAGGTGCTGCTCGCTGATTCGTGGGACGGCGTACGCCGGGTGCTCGATGCCGACGTACGGCGGCACGCCACGCTCGCGAGCCGGACCGGGCTGGCCGACATCGTCGGTACGGTGCATCCGGCGCTGTCCTGCGACGGTGGGTGCATCGAGCTCGAGCACGCGCGCACCGCGCGTGTCGGTTGCGCGTCGGGCGTGGTGCTCACCCCGTCGGTCTTCCTGCCGACCCCGGCGGTCTGGCTGGGTCGCCGCGGGCAAGCCATGATCGGTTACCCCGCACACGGCCGCGGGCAGGTGTGGTCGCTCCCGTCCCCGCTGGTGGGGGCGGCCGGTCCGCTCGGGGCCAGCCGGGCGGCCTTGCTCGCCGACCTCGGCGTACCGCGTTCCACCGCCGACCTGGCCGCCCGGCACGGGCTGAGCCCCGCGACGGTCTCCTACCACCTCCGGCTGCTCCACGACGCTGGATTGTTGAGCCGGCACCGGTCCGGGCGAACGGTGATGTACGAGCGAACCGAACCAGCCGCGACGATCGTCACCGGGTCGGCTCCGGACCAGTGAGGACCTGGTCCGTCCGGCAGCGGTGACCGTCTTCACCAGCTACGTCCTGATGGCGCTGGCCGCCGCGCTCGTGTTCAAGCGCCGGGACGTCTGAGCTGTGTCACCGGGTGGTTCGATCGCGGGCCGTCGCGGGCAGCCAGACCCGCATCTCCGACGGTCCGCGTTCGGCCCACCGGTGGTACGGCACGAGCACGATCTCAGCGGCTTCGGCGCAACCCGGGGCGCCGTCTGCAGCCGCCGCGTACGGCCAGGACGGTTCAGCGTCGGTCTCGGGACCGACGAGGCCCCGGACCAGCACACCGCCGTCGCCGTCCATCGGCGCATGAGAGGTGTCGACGGTCACGTCGTCCAGCCGCGTCCCGGGCGGCAGGTCTACGGATTCCGCGCAGTACACCAGCGGGCCGCGCTCCACCGCGACACAGCCGCGGACGGCGTCGACGCGCCGGTCCGGCCGGGTGAACCGCGGAGTCACCGGGAGATGCAGCCGGATCTCCTCGCCGGGGACCAACTCACGGTCGACCACCGCCGTGCCCGGCGCGACGTCGTGGCGCCGTTCCCCCTCCTCCAGCATCGCGCCGTGCGCCCATGACGGCACCCGCAGCCGCAACGCCACCGCCTCTGCGGGCGCCTGCCGCACCCTGACGACCACCAGGCCGTCGTCCGGATACGACGTCGCGACCTCGAGCCCCAGCGTGCGGCCGCAGCCCAGATCCGCCGAGATCCGCATCCCCGCGTACTGGAGCAGTGTCAGCTCGCCTTCGCCTGCGGTGGCCGCGTAGCTGTGCCACGTCGCCAGTGTCCGCGCGACGTTGGTCGGGCAGCACGACACGTCGAACCAAGCCGCGCGCGCCCCGCTCTCCGCGCGCAGGCTCACCCTGTCCTCGCCGGGCCAGTTGCCGGCGACGCGCTGGTGCAGCGGGTTCGCGTAGAAGAACGCTCGGCCGTCGGAGCGCGGCGAGGTCGCAATGACGTTCAGGAACGTGCGCTCGATCAGGTCCGCGTAGCGGATGTCGCCGGTGGCGAGGTAGAGCCGCCACGACACCATCACCGAGGCGACGCCCGCACAGGTCTCACAGTAGGCTCGGTCCGGCGGGAGCTCCCAGTCCGCGCCGAACGCCTCGTCCTGGTGCCGCGAGCCCATCCCCCCGGTCAGGTACGTCTGCCGCGCCACGGCGTGCGCCCACTGCCGTCGCACCGCGTCGAGCAGCGACGCGTCGTCGTACTCGACGGCGACGTCGACCGCTGCGGCGGCGAGATACAACGCGCGCACGGCGTGCCCGCGCCACGTGTCCGCCTTCCGGACCGGCACGTCGTCCTGGAAGTAGGCGCGGCCCAGCGGGATATCGCGTAGCGTTCCGTGCCCGCGACGGTCCACGAACAGCCGCGCTTGTTCCAGATACCTTTCCTCGCATAGCGCACGGCCCAGCTCGGCGAGCCCGATCTCGATCTCCGGATGCCCGCAGACGGCGCGCAGCCCGTCGTCGCCGAACGTCTCGCAGACGTGATCGGCGGCCCGCCGCGCCACCCGCACCAGCTCGTCCTCGCCGGTGGTGCGCAGCCGCGCGACCGCGGCTTGCAGCAGATGCCCGGTGCAGTACAGCTCGTGTCCCATCTCCAGGTCGCTGTACCGCGGCTGCTGGTGTGCGTGGCCGTAGCAGGTGTTGAGGTAGCCGTCCGGGTCCTGGGCGGGCGCAATGCGCGCGGTCAGCCGGCGTACGGCCTCGTCGGCAGCGGGGTTCCCGGACCGGCCGAACTCCCAGCTCAACGCCTCGATGAGCTTGTACACCTCGGAGTCGGAGAACGACCAGCCGGGGCGGTCCGGTCCGGTGGTTCCGGCCGCCACCCGGTCGAAGTTCGCCAGCCACCCGAGCCGTTCCATCCAGTGCTCGCAGTGCTCGAACGTCGCTGCGGCGTTGGTGGCCTGGAGCGTCGCCCAGAACCCGCTGGTCAGCTGGACCTCGTTCAGCCCGAGCGGGCGTTGCCGTCCGAGCGAGGGGACGACCGGTCGCCCGCCGGTGGGGTCGGTGCCGGTCGACGTGCGGTGCGCAGTCACGGTGCTCCTTGCGGTCATGCGGTCAGGGGGATGTCGGCACCCTCGCGGGTGAAGACGGGGATGCGGTCGAGCGGGCTGTCGACGTCACGCGTGCAGCCGCCGTCGACGGCCTCGCCGGTCGCGGCGTCGATCCAGCGCGTTCCGGCGGGCAGGTAGACCCTGCGGGAGAGTTGTCCGGGATGTGTCACCGGCGCGACCAGGATGTCCGGACCGAACAGGAACTCGTCGTCGACGTCCCATGCGCGCGGATCCGCGGGATGGTCCACGAACAACGGACGCATCGGCGGCAGCCCGGTCCGCGACGCGGCCGTCATCTGCTCGTGGATGTACGGACGCAGCCGCTCACGCAGGTGCAACAGGCCGGAGATGATCTCGTAGGCCTCGTCGCCGTACGACCAGATCTCGTTCGGGCCGCCGGTCTGCGCGTACGACGTCGGCGTCCGGGGCTCGCGGTCTCCGTGCAGCCGGAACAGGGGGCAGAACACGCCGTACTGGAACCAGCGGATCATCAGTTCCCGGTAGGCGGGGTCGCGGGCGTCGCCGCCGTGGAATCCGCCGATGTCGGTGGTCCACCAGGGGATGCCGGAGATCGCGAGGTTCAGCCCGGCGCGCAGCTGCCGGCGCAGTGAGTCCCAGGTGGCCGGGATGTCGCCCGACCACACCGCGGCGCCGTACTTCTGGGAGCCGGCCCAGGCGGAGCGGGACAGCAACACGGTCGGTTCCCGCCCGGATGCGGCCATCCCCTCGGCGAACAGCCGGGCGTTGTCCCGCGGGTAGATGTTCGCGACCTCCGCCCCGGGACCCGCGTACATGGTCAGGTTGCCCGGATGGGCGGGGTTCAGCTCGGGTTCGGACGCGTCCAGCCAGAAGACCCGGATGCCGTGATCGAGATAGTTGCGGCGGATCAGCTCCCAGACGTACTCGCGCGTGGCGGGGTTGCTGGGGTCGTAGAACGCGACCGGCATCGGGGTGGCCATGCCCTTGTCCTGGATGGTCTGGTGGTACTCGACGCCCTGGTCGGAGCCGACCAGCATGCCGCGGTCACGGAAGTCGGCGAAGTTCTCCGACAGCGGCGAGACGGTGGGCCACACCGAGACCATGAGCTCGACGCCCATCTCCGCCAGCTCCGCCACCATCGCCCGCGGATCCGGCCACTCCGCGGGGTCGAAGCGGTAGTCGCCCATCGCGGACCAGTGGAAGTAGTCGGTGACGATGACCGACAGCGGGAGCCCGCGGCGCCGGTACTCCCGCGCGACGCCGAGCAGCTCCTCCTGGTCGAGGTAGCGCAGCTTGCTCTGCCAGAACCCGCTCGCCCATGCGGGCAGGTCCGGGGCGTGGCCGGTGGCGTCGGCGTAGCGGGCGAGTATCCCGGCCGGCGTCGGCGCCGCGGTGATCCAGTAGTCGATCTCCCGCGCCTGGCCTGCTTGCCAGCGGGTGCCGTTCTCGGCGAACTCGACCCGTCCGACGGCGGGGACGTTCCACAGCAGCCCGTAGCCGCGGCTGGAGAGCACGAACGGGACGGACACCTCGGCGTTGCGCTGAACCAGGTCGAGGGTCAGCCCCTTGAGGTCGAGCCGGCCGTGCGTGCGCTGGCCCAGGCCGTAGAGCCGCTCGTCCGGATACGCGGCGAACCGCTGGTGGATCTCGTACGCGCCGGACCGGTTGCCCTGGAAGTACCGCGCCCCGGGCAGCCAGAAGTGCTCCCGGCTCTCGGCGAGGAGCTCGGCGCCGGTGCTCGTCCGCGAGAACGTCAGCAGCGGCTCCGGGTAGGCGGCGTCGCGGTCGAACGCCACGTCGACGGTGAGCTCGCCGTGCACGAAGCGCGCCGAACCGTCGCCGACGTCGACGGCCGGCGGGCCGGCCGCGGGCGCGGCGTCCAGCGCTCCGTGACTGTCCGGCGGGATCCGGTACTGCGCCGCGCGGACGCGGACGCTGTCCGTCCCCCAGGCCTCGATCGTCAGCACTTCGTGCCGGTGCCGGACCTCGAGGGCGGTCGCCGTGGGGTGGAACGTGACCATGGGTGGTGCTCCTCGTGCAGAAGGGAGTGGCGGCGGTGCCGGGTCAGTCCTTGACGGCGCCGGCGGTGACGCCGCCGGCGACGTAGCGCTGCGCGACGACGAGCAGCACCGCGGCGGGGATGGACGCGACCACGGCGGTGGCCATGATCGAGTTCCACTGGGTCGTGTTGTTGCCGATGTAGCTGTAGATGCTCAACGTGATCGGGATCTTGTCGCCGTTGCGGTTGAGCGTCGAGGCGAAGATGAAGTCCGACCACGCCCACAGGAACGCGAACAGCGAGACGGTCAGCATCGCGTTCCTGCTGACCGGCAGGACCACCGACCGGAACGTGCGCCACGCCCCGGCGCCGTCGATCTTGGCCGCGTGCATCAGCTCCTGCGGGATCCCGGACATGAAGGCGGTGAACAGCAGCACACCGAACGGCACCGCGATGGTCGAGTCCGCGATGATCAGACCCCAGACGGTGTTCAGCCAGCCCAGCCGTACGTAGATGGCGTAGAAGCCCATTGCCATCACCACGCTCGGGATCATCTGCGCCACCAGCAGCGTGAAATTCAGCGGCCCTGCTCCCCAGGGCCGGAGTTTGGCGATGGCGAACCCGGCCGGCGCGGCGATCGCCAGCGTCAGCGCCACGCAGCCGAGGCCGATGCCGAGGCTCGTGGACAGCGCCGGCAGCTGCTGCGCAAACACGTCGGTGAATCCTTCTGCCGTCGGATCCCATGGGAACCAGTGCGGGGGATCCGCGCGCATGTCGCTCGTCTTGGTCAGCGACACGTTGAACATCCAATAGACGGGGAAGAGCATCAGCGCGGTGAACAGGATGCCCAGCGCCGTCTTCCACCAGGTACGTCGTGCCGTCATGTCCGCTCCTGCCGTCGCTGGAGGTACAGATGAACGGACCCGAAGACCAGCGCGATGACGATGAGCAGGTTGCCGACCGTGGCGGCGGGCGAAAACTCCGGCTGGCCGGTGCCGAAGGCCTCGCGGTACGACCAGATCGCCAGCGTGGTCGACGAGTTGCCCGGGCCGCCGGTGGTCATGATCCAAATGACGTCGACGACCTTGAGCGTGTAGATCAACCCGAGGAGCAGCGTCACGGCCGACACGGGCCGCAGCAGCGGGAACGTGATCCGCCAGAACTGCTGCCAGACGGTCGCGCCGTCCAGCGCGGCCGCCTCGTACAGGTCCTTGCTGATGTTCTGCAGCCCCGCGTAGAGGATCACCAGGTTGAACGGGATACCGAGCCAGATGTTGGCGATGATGACGGAGGTCAGCGCCCAGTCCGGGGAGGTCAGCCAGTTGATCTGGCCGATCCCGAACGACTCCAGCACCGAGTTCACGATCCCGTTCTCGCTGTTCAGCATCCACGACCACGTGGAGGCCGAGACGATCAACGGCAGCAGCCACGGGATCAGGAACATCCCGCGCAGCAGCCCGGACAGCCGGAAGTTGTTGTGGAAGAACACCGCCAGGGCGAGGCCGATGGTGTACTGCGCAGCGATCGAGACGAACGTGAACAGCGCCGTGTTCCGCAGCGCCAGGCCGAACGCGTCCGACGTGACGACGTCCACGTAGTTGGCCAGGCCGAGGAACTCCGGGTTGCCCATGACGAACGCGCGTGGCGTGTAGTCATGCAGGCTGAGCTCGATGTTCCGGTACAGCGGATAGGCGTAGAAGATCGTCAGGTAGGCGAGCAGCGGAGCGATGAACGCGAACGCCGCCCACCGTGGCTCGCGTAGCCGGGACCTGCGTGCGGGGGCGGCCGGTGCGTCCGGCGGGGCGTTCGCCGGGCGGTCCGGCTGGCCGGGCGGCGTCGTCGCCACCCGGCCGTCGGACGCGCCGTCTCCGCTGGTCTTGGGGCTGGTGGATCTCATCTCACGGTTCCTCGTCCGGCTCGTGCGTGATACCCGCGCCGCAGGATCACTCGGTCTCGGCCTCGGCGTTGGTCTGCGCTTCGGCCAGGGCCTCCTGCGGGCTCATCGAGCCGCTCAGGGCCTTCTGCACGGCCGTCCACAGCGCCTCGGAGATCTTCGGGTAGTCGATGCCGAGGTCGTCACTCGTGCGGCCCTTGGCGTTACGAACCGCTTCGACCCAGGGCTCGAGCGCGGCGTTCTGCGTCAGCAGCTCCTCCTGCGCGGCCTGCGTCGACGGGATGTAGTAGGCGAACGTGTTCGCGGTCTCGACGAGGCCCTCCGGCGTCGTCATGCACTCGACGATCTGGCTGGTGACGTCGTAACGGGCGTCATCCTCCTGGACCGGCGCGGTGATGAACTCGCCGCCGGTGGGCGTCTGCGCGACCCCGCCGTCCTGGCCGGGGATCTGGATGACGCCGGTCGGGAACTCGGCCTCGACGGCGGCGTTCACCTGCCAGGTGCCGTTCTCCGCGAACGCGAACCGCCCGGTGAGGAACTCCTCCCAGGTCGTGTTCTGGGAGTTGTTGATCACCGTGTTCGGCGCGTAGCCGGCGTCGAGCCACCCCTTCCACAGCTCGAGCGCCGCGACGGCCTCCGGGGAGTCGAGCTCACGCAGGTCGGCGCCTGCGCCCCAGAACCACGGCAGGAACTGGAACGAGCCCTCCTCGGTGCCGATGCCGGCGAACGTGATGCCCTCGTCGCCGTTCGCGACCACCTGCTCGAGCGCCGCGGTCAGCGACTGCCAGTCGGTGATCGACGCCGGGTCGACGCCGGCGGCGTCGAGGATCTGCTGGTTGTAATAGAGCGAGAGCGTGTTGGCGCCGATCGGGATGCCGTACGCGTCGCCGGCGACGACGCCCGCGTTCAGCAGATTCTCGTCGAACCGGGAGGTGTCCAGGCCGAACTCCTCCATCGTGGTGAGCATGCCGGCATCGGCGAGCGTGGACACGGCGGGGTTGTCCAGCAGGATGATGTCCGGCGACGTGCCCTCCTGGGCAGCCAGCAACGCCTGGTTGGTGAGCGCGGTGGTGTCGTAGGCGGTGCGCTCGATCGTCACGCCGGCCTCGTCGCCGCACGCGGAGACCCGTTGTGCCCAGTCCGACGAATCGTCGTGTTGCGGATACGGGTCCCACCAGGTGTAGGTGTCGCTGCCGGCCTGCGTGCTGTCGTCGGATGACGAGCATGCGGCGAGCCCGGCCAGGCACAGGACGGCGGTTCCGGCCGCGCTCGCGGCACGGTTCGAGGGACGCATCACGGTATTCCTCCTTGAATGGGATGGTTCAGGTGGGTGGAGCCGCGGTACTCCGGCGGTCGACGAGCTCGGGCGAGACCAACCGCACGACGTGCGGCTGTTTCCTGGCCTCCGGCGACTCGATCCGGCGGACGAGTTGGCGTATCGCCATCCGCCCGAGCCGGTCGGGTGCGCTCTCGATCGACGAGAACGGCAGCGAGAACGTGCGCGCGAACTCGTCGGAGTAGCGGCCGATGACGGACAAATCCGCGGGTGCGCTCAGCCCGCGGGCGTGCAGTACGGACGGCAGCGCGGCCGCTGCGGCCTCGTTGTTGAGCAGCAACCCGGTGGCTTCCGGGTGCGTGTCCAGCAGGTCGTTGAGCAGTCGTCCGACGGCGGGCTGCTTGGAGTCGCCGAACACCGCGTGCAGCCTGACGCCGCGCAGGCTCGCCTGCTCCAGCGCCGCGTTCTGCAGCCGCCACACGTAGGCGCCACCCCGTTCGACGACGTGCTCGGGCTGCGAGACCAGGATCAGCTCACGATGCCCGAGCCGGTACATGTGGTCGACCATCGTCCGGCCCGCTTCCTCGAAATCCAGGTCGAACACGTCGAGGCCGGAGCAGTTGCCGGGCAGGCCGACGAGCGCGCCCGGTTGCGGAGCGGCACGCAACGTGGACAGTCGCGGGTCGTCCTCGGCGACGTTGAGCAACACGACGCCGTCGACCATCCGGGAGTCGGTGATCCGGCCGAGCGCGCGGGCGCCGTCGGCCTCGGTGACCAGCAGGATGTCGTAGCCGAGCTCGCGTGCCGCGTCAGAGACGCCGAGCATGTACTGCAACATGGCCGGGGCGAACTCGTCCTCGTGGAACTGTGCCAGCAACCCGATGACCATCGTCTTCGACGTCGCCAGTGCCCGGGCTCCCGCGTTCGCGGTGTATCCGAGCTCGACGACGGCGTCGTTCACCCGCTGTCGTACCTCCGCCGAGATCGTGCGCTTGCCGGACAGGGCGTACGACGCGGTGCTCCGGGATACCCCGGCCGCTCGCGCGACATCGCCGATCGTGACCACGCGTGACTCCTCACTCTCTGCCGAACCGGTTCGACGGCTCTATCAGTCGACCCGGAGGGCAACCGGGCCGGCTCCTGGAAGTCAGTGGCCGCCCGGTTGCCCGTTTGAGGTCAACCGCCAGGCATCACGGCCGACTCGGCCGCGTCCGGCTGGAGAACTCCGTGATCGAGATGTTGTCGATCACCGGGGCGTACTGCGAGCGCAGGTGGATCCCCGGCCACAGGTCCTCGCTGTACGTGACACCGTCGAAGTTCGGCTTTTCCTCGGACGAGAACACGATGGTGTTCGTGCCTTCGGTCAACTCCACCGGAACCGTCGTCTGCCAGAAGTTGTTCTCGTGGAACGTGCCCGGGAGGAGCACGCTCTCGGCCTCCGCTCCGTTGACCGAGATGTCCGCGCGACGCCCCATCGGGTTGGGGTTGTAGTGCGACGCCTCGGACTGCTCCGGGTTGGAGTAGCGCAGCCGCATCGCGTGCATACCGCTGCGCTCAGCCGTCACCTCGAACGTCAATGTGTTCGAGTTTCCGGGTTCCCCGCCGATCCCGGTGACCGCGGAGCCCTCGCTGGCCAGTGACAACGGCGTAGCCTCGGCCGTTCCGGCCGTATCGGCGTCCTCGGCCTCGTAGACCGACGTGCGCAGGGTGCCCGAGGTCGGTTCGACGTCGATCCGGTCAATGAGCAACGTCCGGGACACCCCGGTGACGGTGACCTTGTTGATGCCGCCGGACAGTGAAACCGCGGCCGCGGCCGGGGCCGGCCCGACCGACATGACGTCCTGGCCGTTCACCGCAAGCTCGGCCGTGCCGCGGCCGAGCGTGTGCACACTGATGGTCGACTCGGCGTCCTCCGCGGAGTAGACCCAGAACGTCGCGACATCGCCCTCGGTGAGCGCGGCGGCACCGGCGCCGGATACGCCGCGACGGCTCAGCCGCGGGTCGTCGTAGACGGCTGCCGCCCCGTCGAGCTCGGCCAGTTCCGCCTCGTAGGTCGACACCTCGGCGTCCGGGTTCGGCAGCGACAACACGATCCGGTCGATGAGAGCATCGCCCTTCGTGGCGCCGGAACCGTCGAGGCTCTGCGCCGCCAGCGAGATGGTGTGCCTGCCCTCGGTGAGTTCGACCGTCGTGTCGGCGTGGTCCCAGACCACCCACTTGTAACCCAACGGCAGGTGCAATTCCTGTTCCGCGCCGCCGTCGACCCGCAGGAACACGTTGGTCGGGCCCTGCTCCTGGACAAGGTCGTGCGTGTTCAGCGAGTTGGCGAAGACGCTGAGGTCGTAGGTGCCGTCCTCCGGCACGTCGACGGTGAAGTCGAGCACACCGTCCGAGCCGGTGCGAAGCCCGCCCACGTGGAACCCGCCCGAAGTGTAGAACTTCGACACGTCGTCGGGTGAGCCTTCCGGCCCGTTCAGGCTGTAGCCGGACCCGGTGTACTCGGCGTCCTCGGCCTCGTGGGACTGCTCCCACAGCGCCGGCGCGACACCGCCCGGCGTGCCCGCGCCGGCCGGCGCCAGCACGACCTCGTAGGCCGACGACTCGGTCAGCTCCGGCAGGTCGCCACCGAAGTCGAACTCCACCGAGGCGTCCTCCACCTCGACCACGCGCTCGTCGACGAGCTCCGGCTGGGCGGAGTCACCGATCTGCCCGGTCCACGGGATCTCTCGGATCCACGCGTGCACCCGGTCGCCGAACAGGTCGGCGGGGATGTTGTCGAACCGGACGCTGCCGTCTCCGTCGTCGCCGCCGAACAGCGCCCTGGCCTGGGCCTTGTTCTCGTCGAGCGTTGCGAGGCCCTGAAGGGTGTAGTTCTCACCCGGGAACGGCGGCGTGACCTCCACGGTGTGCCCGGTCATCCGGCCGTAGGCGTTGAACAGCCACCACTGGCCGTTGGCCCGGTTGGCCTGCACGGCCGAGTCCGACAGGTTGCCGTTGATGTTCCAGAAGGCCAGCATCGCGTCGATCTTGGACTCCTCGATCGCCGAGAACCACTGGATCATCTGCCCGGGAACCGAGGTGTGGTAATTGAACGCGTACTCGTCCACGTTGATCGGCAGCTCGGTGCCTTCGTGCGCGGTGCCGGCGAACACCTCCGCCTCCCATTCGCGGTACCTGGCCACGCTGTCGCGGACGTTCTCGGGGTGGCTCAGTTCGTGCCAGGTGATGATGTCCGGAACGGTCCCGGCCTCGACGGCGTGCTCCATGAACCCTTTGACCTGCGAGTACAGCGCGCTGGTGTTCGGGCCGGCGATCCGGACACCGGGCAGCCGGTCTTTGATCATCCGGTAGATCCGGTCCCAGGCGGCGAAGTAGTCCGTCGGGTCGTCGAGCCAGCTGACCCCGTCGTAGCTCCACTGGCCGGTGCCGAACATGTTGCCCTCGGGCTCGTTGAACGGCTCGATGACGAGGTTGTCGCGGTACTCCGGGGCGAGCTGCGCGATCTGGTCGAGCTGACGCTCGACGACGTCGACGTAGCCGTCCAGCTTCTCGTCCGGGGTGTCGCCGGGCCACTGGTACGGGAAGCCGCGATAGAAGTCGGTCGGCCGGACGTAGACGTCGCCGTCGCTCGCGTCGGCCAGCGGCTTGACGACCTCCAGGGCATCCGACCCCGGATGCTGCGCTCCGTCCTGTCCCTTCGTGGCGACCGTGCGGACGTTCATGCCTTCGATGACGTTGTTCGTGGGCAGGCCCGGCCCGTACAGGCCGTAGAGGCTGCCGGAGGCGCCGCCGTAAAAGGCCTCGGTGTTCTTGGCCAGGTCCACGACCAGCTCATTGCGGACCACCCTGACGGTCGCGGTGACCGGTATCCCGGCCGCGGTCCCGTCCACCGTGAACTCGCCGGCTTCGGCGTAGTCGCCCGGTGACACGTCCGCCCAGTCGACGTCCACGTCGCGGTCGTAGCCGTCGGAGAAGGTGGCGCGGACCGTCGAGGGCAGGTCCGGAGCGGTTCCCACCGTCGTGCTCAGGTCGAACGTGTCCTGCGCCAGTCCGGTCGGTGTGGCGGTGCCGCCGCCGACAAGCGCGGCCACCTGCTCGGCCGACAACGCGGAGCCGTAGACGCGGAAATCGTCGACCGCTCCGTCGAACAGCGGATCGGGGTAGAAGCTCTTGCCGATGTAGCCGGCGACATCAGCCGAGTCGTCCACGAGCTCACCGGCGCTCACGGTGGTCGGCGCAGAGGCGACGGCGACACCGTCGAGATACGTGGTGATGCGTTCCGCAGTGGTGTCCAGGGTGACGGTGACGGTCTTCCACGCCTCGGCCGGCAGCGCGGCCGAGCCGGTGATCGTCGCTTCGCCGCCCGCGCCGGACGTGGTCACCGCGGTGCGGAGCCGGCCGTCGCCGTGGTGCGGCGTGGTGAACAGATAGCGGCTGGTGTCGGTGCCGAGCGCGTACATCCACTGCCACGGAGCCGTGTTCCCGCTCCAGCGGACGCGTAGGGAGACCGTCAGGTCGTCCGTGCCGTCGAGCGCTTCGGCTGGCAGTTCGACGTACGCGCCGCCGGAGTCGGCGGCGCCTCCCGGAAGGCTCAGGGCGTCGCCGCCATCGCCGTCGTCGACGTGCGCGGCGCCGGTACCGGCGAGCGTGCCGTCGAGGCCGTTGCCGGACGTGTCGGTGATAGTACCGCTCTGCGGATCGTCGGAGTCGAAGTCGTACTGCAGGATCGGCGCAGGCGGGTCGGCGGCGCCCGCCGGTACGGCGAAGCTGCCGGCCACCAGGCCGGTGCTCACTGTGGCCAACGCCGCGGACACTGCCACGACGCGGGTCCGTGCTGCACTTGGTCGCACCATCGTTGCTGCTCCTGGGTCGTCGCTCAGGTGGTCGTCGGTGCTCGTCCGTCCCTGTCCGAGCTCGTGCGTACTCCTTTCGTCGGACCGCGTCGACGGGTGTCGAACCGGTTCGACAGTGTGCGGAAACATCCCTTCGCGTGGATGGGTGTTTCGGGCGGGAAATGTCCTCGGTCGATTGTGG
>NZ_DAHVSH010000002.1:0-53836 GCF_027324685.1 Haloactinopolyspora sp. | reverse complement strand
CCTCATGATCTCCCCGCAGCGGCGATCATGAGACAAACATGGCACTCACCACGCTGACGATGAGTCACCCCCGGCGCCATGACGCCGGTACCAGCTCATGATCGCGCAGACGGTGTCGACCGCGGGGCGCGATGGCGAGCGGATCACGGCCCGGCGACGAATCAGTCGAGTACCAGTTCGAGTTCGCCGCCCCGCGCCTTGACCCGTCGGTTGAGTGTCGACCCACCGGACCTGCCATCAAGTCTCAGTTCCCAGCAATCTCAGGCCGCTGACCTGCAGGTTCGCACCCGGCCAAGGCGCGCGCTCAAGCCTATAGGCGCCGCCAAAAACGACCTGTCGAGTCGGTGACTGACGGGGAATCGAATCCCCCTGCCACAACGCTGACGTGCGGATCAAGTGGAGCTGAGGGGACTCGAACCCCTGACCCCCTCCATGCCATGGAGGTGCGCTACCAGCTGCGCCACAGCCCCGTGCCGAATCGGCTCCGCTAGCTTAGCTGACGGTGGGCCGAAGGTCATAATCGCCCCCGCCGTCGACTCAACCCTCCTCGATGGCCACTGGCGTCGGCAGGGTTCCGGCGTTGTGCTCGACGAGAATCCAGCCGTCGTCGCCCTCGCGCAGCATCGACCACGAGCAGTTCGACAGCCCGCCCACGTTGGTGAATCGGTGCAGGGGAAGGCCTATCAGTGCGGCGATGCCCAGTCGGGCCGCGCCGCCATGGGAGGTCAGCACCGCCAGGCCGTTCTCGGACAGCTTCGCCGCGGCATCGGTGACCGCGGCGAACATCCGCTCGGCCACCTCCTGTCGAGTCTCACCGCCGCCGACGCGCAGCAACGGGTCGCCGGCGCGCCAAGCCTTGTAGTCGTCGGGCCAGCGTTCGGCGATCTGCGCAGACGTGCAGCCCTGCCACTGCCCCGCGTAGGTCTCACGCAGTCGCGGATCCAGCTCGACGTCCAGTCCGACCAGGTCGGCCAGAGTCGCCGTGGTGTCGCGGGTGCGCTGCAGGTCCGATGAGACGAGCAGTTCGGGAGACAGGGCCGCCAGCCGGGTGGCGGCCTCACGTGCCTGTTCGCGTCCGACGTCGTCGAGGGCCACATCGGTCTGACCTTGGAACCGGCCTGCGGCGTTCCACTCGGTCCGGCCGTGCCGCCACAGGACGATCCTGCGGCTCACTCCTGCTCTCCGCCCGCGCCGTTCTGCCCAGCGCCGTTCTGCCCAGCGCCGTGCTGGTCCGGGAGCGGAATGGTGGGGCAGTCCTTCCACAGCCGTTCCAGTGCGTAGAACACGCGGTCTTCGGCGTGTTGCACATGAACCACGACGTCGATGTAGTCGAGCAGCACCCACCGGCCCTCGCGCTCACCCTCGCGCCGCACCGGCTTGGCGTCGAGGTCACGCAGCCGCTCCTCGATGGCGTCGACGATGGAACGGACCTGACGATCGCTGCCGGCCGAGCACACCAGGAACGCGTCGGTGATGGCCAGCTGATCGGACACGTCGAAGGCGACGATGTCGTCAGCCAGCTTGTCGGCGGCAGCCTGGGCGGCTGCGACCGTGAGCTCTACAGCGCGATCGGTTGCTGTCAAACCTCAATGACCCCTCTTGTGCATGCGTGCCCTGCTCCCCAAGCGTCTCATGACTGGACGTACAGGCCGCGCTTGTTGATGTACTGAACGATTCCCTCCGGAACCAGGTACCAGATCGGCTCGCCGGCCTTCACCCGTTCGCGGCACTCGCTGGACGATATCGCCAAGGCGGGCACCTCGACCAGGGTCACCTTGCCCTCCGGTAGCCCGGCGTCGGACAGCACATGCCCGGGCCTGGTACAGCCGACGAAGTGCGCGAGGTCGAACACTTCATCGTGGTTGCGCCACGACAGGATCTGCGTGAGCGCGTCGGCACCGGTGATGAAGTACAGATCGGTGTCGTCACCGCGCTGCGCTTTCAGGTCGCGCAGCGTGTCGACGGTGTAGGTCAGGCCCGGACGGTCGATGTCGACGCGGCTGACGGAGAACGACGGGTTGGACGCGGTGGCGATGACCGTCATGAGGTAGCGGTCTTCGGCCGCGGAGACCTCGTGCTCCTCCTTCTGCCACGGCCTGCCGGTCGGCACGAAAACGACCTCGTCGAGGCCGAACCAGTGCCGGACCTCGCTGGCGGCTACCAGGTGGCCGTGGTGGATGGGGTCGAACGTGCCCCCCATCACACCCAGCCGCCTGCGTTCGCTCATCTCTTGACACCGTGGGTCCGCCGCCCCATCAGGCGTGGGGCCGTCCCTTGCCGAAGATCAAGGTGATGATGAGCAACACCAACAGGATGGTGAGCGCTCCGACGCCCCAGCCCCAGGCCGGAAATCCGTCATCGCCGTGCGCCTGTTCAGCCAGCAGGACAACCGTGTTCATGCCGTGCACCCTATCCGAGGCTCAGGTCAGCTTCGGACGTGGCCGTCGCCGGTGACGACATAGGTGGTCGTGGTCAGCTCCGGCAGGCCCATCGGACCACGCGCATGCAGCTTCTGCGTCGAGATGCCGATCTCGGCCCCGAAGCCCAGCTGCTCGCCGTCGGTGAACCGGGTCGACGCGTTCACCATGACCGCAGCGGAGTCCGTGGTCGCGGTGAACCGGCGCGATGCCGCCAGCGAGTCGGTGACGATGGCCTCAGTGTGACCACTGCCCCACCGGCGGATGTGGCTGACGGCGTCGTCGAGCGAATCGACGACCGCCACGGCGAGGTCGAGCGAGAGGTACTCCTGCGCCCAGTCGTCATCGGTGGCCGGCACGACGTCGTCGCGGTAGCCCTGCACACGCTCGTCACCGTGCACCGTCACCCCGTGCTCACGCAGCGCGGCCAGCGCACCGGGCAGGAAGGCGTCAGCGACGTCGGCATGGACGAGCAGGGTCTCGGCGGCATTGCACACGCTGGGCCGTTGGACCTTGGCGTTCAGGACGATCTCGAGTGCGCGGGCGAGGTCGGCGTCGGCGTCGACGTACACGTGGCAGTTGCCCACGCCCGTCTCGATGACGGGCACGGTGGACTCCTCGACCACGCTGCGGATCAAGCCGGCCCCACCGCGCGGGATCAGCACGTCGACCAACCCGCGAGCCCGCATGAGCTGCTTGACCGCGTCGTGTCCCCCGCCCCGGACCAGTTGGACGGCGTCGACCGGCAGCCCCGCGTCGGCGACTGCCCGCGCCAGCACGTCGACGATGGCGGCGTTGGACGCCGCGGCACTGGACGATCCGCGCAACAGCACGGCGTTACCGCTCTTGAGCGCCAGACCTGCGGCGTCGGCGGTGACGTTGGGCCGAGCCTCGTAGATGATGCCCACGACGCCGAACGGCACCCGCCGCTGACTGACCTGTAGACCGTTGGGCAGCGTGTAGCCGCGGACCACCTCACCCACCGGGTCGGGCAGGCCCGCCACCTGGCGCAGGCCGTCAGCCATCGCGCCGACACGTGCTTCGTCGAGGCGAAGCCGGTCGATGATCGCTTCGCTGGTGCCTGCGCTGCGCGCCCGGGCGACATCGTCGGCGTTGGCCGTGACGATCGACCCGGCGTTCGCCTCGAGCGCCTCGGCCATCGCCAGCAGTGCCGCGTCCTTGTTCGCGCGCGTGCGAACGGCGAGGTCGGCAGCCGCGACACGCGCGCGCCGACCCAGCTCTGCCACCGATACGGTCACGTCGTCCTCCATGTTCGGCAGTCTAGTCCGGGCCACCGGCACACCCCTTCGGCGCGACCGGTCACCGGGACGGCTTCAGCAACACCATGTCGTCGCGGTGCACGACCTCTCGCTCGTAGGCCGGGCCCAACTCGAGCGCCAGCTCCTTCGTCGAGCGCCCGAGCAAGGCGGGCAGCTCGGCCGCGTCGAAGTTCACCAGTCCGCGCGCGACCCGGGTGCCCTCGGTATCGAGCAGGTCGACCGGATCACCGGCGGAGAATGTCCCGTCCACCGCCGTGATACCGGCGGGCAACAGCGAGGCGCCGCGTTCGACCACCGCCCGCACCGCCCCGGCGTCCAGGGTCAGGCTGCCTCGGCCGTCGGTGGCGTGCTCCAGCCACAGCAACCGTGTGGAGCGACGGGCCGCACGGCGGTGAAACCAGGTGCCGACCTGGTCACCGGCCAGCACGGCTGCGGCCTCCGGCGCCGAGGCCAGCACCACGTCGATGCCGGAGCCCGTCGCGATGGCCGCCGCCTCGACCTTGGTCTGCATTCCGCCGCTGCCCAGCCCGGACCGCCCGGCCGAACCGAGGTCCAGGCCGTCGAGCTCGCCGACGTCGTGGACCTCGGCGATCCGCTTGGCCTCGCGGTGGTGCGGATTGCTGTCGTACAACCCGTCCACGTCGGAGAGCAGGACCAACAGGTCCGCGTGCACCAGCTGCGCGACCAACGCGGCGAGGCGGTCGTTGTCGCCGAAGCGGATCTCGTGGGTGGCGACGGTGTCGTTCTCGTTGACGATCGGGACCACGCCCAGGTCGAGCAGCTTGTGCAGCGTCCGGTACGCGTTGCGGTAGTGCGCGCGGCGCGTCACGTCGTCGACGGTCAGCAACACCTGGCCGACCTGCAGTCCGTGGGCGGCGAACTCACTGGTGTAGTTGGCCATCAGCAGGCCCTGCCCGACGCTGGCCGCCGCCTGTTGACGGGCGAGGTCGCGGGGACGGCTCGGCATGCCCAGCGGCGCCAGCCCAGCGGCGATGGCGCCGGACGAGACGAGCACGACGGCGCGGCCGGCGGCGCGCAGCTTGGCCAGCGTGTCGACCAGCGACGCGACCTTGGCGTCGTCGATGCCGCCACGGGTGGTGGTCAGCGAGGACGAGCCGACCTTGACCACCACTCGGGGTGCCTGGGCCAGCGCCTCGCGCCCAGCGCTACCGTTCACCTCACCCACCTCATCCGAGGCGGGAATCGGTGCCACGCGGGCCGAGCAGTTCCGAGCCGGCATGCACACTGGGTTCCCAATCGAACACCACGGCGTCCTCGCCGCCGATGACGACCTCGTCGCCTGGCTGCGCACCGGCCTTGACCAGCTCGGTCTCGACTCCCAACCGCGCCAGGCGGTCCGCGAGGTAGCCGACCGCCTCGTCGTTGGCGAAGTCGGTCTGATGAATCCACCGCTCCGGCTTGGCGCCTCGGACCCGGAACCGCTCGCCTTCCTTGGTGACGGTGAACCCGGCGTCGTCGACGGCGGTGGGCCGCAACACGATGCGGGTGGCCTCCGGCGGCGGCGCTGCCGCGCGCGCGGTCTCGACCGCTTCGGCCATCGCGAACGCCAGCTCGCGCATGCCCTCGCCGGTGACGGCGGAGATCGGGTACACCGGCCAGCCGAGCGCCTCGACGTCGGCGCGGACCATCTCGGCCAGGTCGCGCGCGTCCGGCACGTCGATCTTGTTCAGCGCGACCAGCCGCGGCCGGTCGGACAGACCACCGTGCCGTTCGAGCTCGGCTTCGATGACCTCGATGTCGCTGACCGGGTCGCGGCCGGGCTCGATGGTGGCGCCGTCGACGACGTGGACCAACGCCTGGCATCGCTCGATGTGGCGCAAGAACTCGTGGCCCAGGCCACGGCCCTCACTCGCGCCCTCGATCAGGCCCGGAACGTCGGCGACGGTGAACCGGACGTCGCCGGCCTCGACCACACCGAGATTCGGCACCAAGGTGGTGAACGGGTAGTCCGCGATCTTGGGGCGGGCAGCCGACATGGCCGCGATCAGACTGGACTTGCCGGCGCTGGGGAAGCCCACCAGGCCGACATCGGCCACGCTCTTGAGCTCGAGGACGACGTCCAGCGTCTCGCCGGGCTCGCCCAGCAGGGCGAACCCGGGAGCGCGGCGCCGCCTCGTCGCCAGCGCGGCGTTGCCCAGCCCGCCGGCGCCGCCGCGGGCGACGACGATCCGAGTGCCGGCGCCCACGAGGTCGGCGATCAGTTCGCCGTCACGGGTCGTCACGACGGTGCCGTCGGGCACGGGCAGCACGACGTCCTCGCCGTCGGCGCCGTTGCGGTGGCTGCCCGCACCCGGCGTGCCGTTGCGCGCCTTCCGGTGCGGCGAGCGGTGGTAGTCCAGCAGCGTCGTGACGCTGGGATCGACGACGAGCGCGATGTCGCCACCGCGCCCGCCATTGCCGCCGTCGGGGCCACCCAGCGGCTTGAACTTCTCCCGATGGATCGACATGCAGCCATGCCCACCGGATCCGGCCGCCAGATGCAGCACAACGCGGTCGACGAACGACGGAATCGCCATGGCTGCACCTCACCCCTTCATGTGATCGACATGTGCTGGACGACGAAAAGCGGGCCAGTCGAGGCGACCGGCCCGCTCGTGTTGGAAGACTCGTGTGGAGCGGGAGGTCACTCCCCCGCCGGGACGATGTTGACGACCTTGCGGCCCCGCCGTACGCCGAACTCGACGGCGCCGGGCGACGTCGCGAACAGCGTGTCGTCCTTGCCCCGGCCGACGTTCTCGCCCGGGTGGAAGTGGGTGCCACGCTGCCGGACGAGGATCTCACCGGCGTTGACGACCTGGCCACCGAACCGCTTCACGCCCAGTCGCTGTGCGTTGGAATCGCGCCCGTTCTTACTGGACGAGGCGCCCTTCTTGTGAGCCATGACTTCTTCCTGCCTACTTCGTCTCGATACCGGTGACCTTGACCTGGGTGTAGCGCTGGCGGTGCCCCTGGCGCCGCCGATACCCGGTCTTGTTCTTGTACCGGAGGATCGTGATCTTCGGGCCCTTGTGGTCGCCGACGATCTCCGCGTTCACCGACACACCGGCCAGTGCCTTCGGGTCGGACGTGACGGTCTCGCCGTCGACCACGAGCACCGCCGGGAGCGTGACCGTGGCACCGACTTCGCCATCAAGGCGATCGACGTCGATGACATCTCCGACGGAGACCTTCTGCTGGTTACCGCCGCTGCGGACGATCGCGTACACCGCGGACTCACTCTCTCGCTTGGGCTTTTCGGGCGCGCACGCCTCGCTCGGGTGAGCAGGCACGCGGGTTGGGGCGCAGTTCGCGCCGACGCTCTAGGGTACGGACTCAGCCACCGCCTGGTCAAACTCGCGGCCTTCACCCTGGTTCTCGGCTTCCGGGCTACCGGCTTCCGGGCTACCGGCCGGGCGCTGAGCGCGGCGACGGCGCCGGGCCGGCGGCTGGGCCGGTTCGGGCTGCTGCTCGAGTTGACCGGGCTTCTGCTCGGCTTGCTCGGGCTGCTGTTCAGATTGCTCGGCTTGCTCATCGGCTTCGGCCTGCACGGAGGTGCCGTTGTCACTCGACGCGGGCATCAGGTCCGCCGGCGACGCCTCGCCCGGGCTGGCCGACGCTTCGAGCTTGGGCACCACGATCTCCGGGCTCTGCTGCTTCGCCGTCTGCTCGGCCTTGCGCTTGCGGCCACGCTTGTCCGAGCGGTTGGACTTGCCCGAGCCGTTGCCGTTGCCGTTGCCATGGCCGTTGCCGGACTCCGACGAGCCGGACTCGACCGGGTGGTCGTGCACCAGAACGCCGCGGCCCTTGCAGTGCGGACACGGCTCGCTGAACGCCTCGAGCAGACCGGTACCGATGCGTTTTCGGGTCATCTGGACCAGGCCCAGCGACGTCACCTCGGCCACCTGATGTTTCGTCCGGTCGCGGCCGAGGCACTCGACCAGGCGACGCAACACCAGGTCGCGGTTCGATTCGAGCACCATGTCGATGAAGTCGATGACGATGATGCCGCCGATGTCGCGCAGCCGCAGCTGCCGGACGATCTCTTCGGCCGCCTCGAGGTTGTTCTTGGTGACCGTCTCTTCGAGGTTGCCCCCGGACCCGGTGAACTTTCCGGTGTTGACGTCGACGACGGTCATCGCCTCGGTCCGGTCGATGACCAGTGATCCGCCGCTGGGCAGCCACACCTTGCGATCCATGGCCTTGGCGATCTGCTCGTTGATGCGGAACTCGGCGAACACGTCCTCGTGACGGGTCCAGCGCTCCACCCGATCGCTCAGCGACGACGCCACGTGCGTGACGTACTCCTCGATGGTGTCCCACACGCGGTCGCCGGAGACCACGAGTTTGGTGAAGTCCTCGTTGAACAGGTCGCGGACCACCTTGATCGCCAGGTCCGGCTCACCGTGCAACAGCGCCGGCGCACTGCCGGACGACTTCTTCTGGATCGCCTCCCACTCGGCCTGCAATCGCGCGACGTCGTTGGTCAGTTCCTCTTCTGAAGCACCTTCGGCGGCAGTGCGCACGATGACGCCGGCGTCTTCGGGTACGACCTGTTTGAGGATCTTCTTCAAGCGGTTGCGCTCGTTGTCCGGCAGCTTGCGGCTGATGCCGTTCATCGAGCCGCCGGGCACGTAGACGACGTATCGGCCCGGCAGGCTGACCTGGCTGGTCAGCCGGGCGCCCTTGTGCCCGATGGGGTCCTTGGTCACCTGCACGAGCACGGACTGCCCGGACTTCAGGACGTCTTCGATCCGCTTCTGACCATCGCCAGTGCCCAGCCCGGCCCAGTCGACCTCGCCGGCGTAGAGCACCGCGTTGCGGCCGCGGCCGATGTCGATGAACGCCGCCTCCATGGCCGGCAGCACGTTCTGCACCCGGCCGAGGTAGACGTTGCCGATCAGCGACTGCTGCGATGCACGGCTGACGTAGTGCTCCACCAGGACGCCGTCTTCGAGCACGGCGATCTGGGTGAGGTCGCCGGACTGGCGAACGGCCATGACGCGGTCGACCGCCTCGCGGCGGGCGAGGAACTCCGCCTCGGACAGGATGGGTGGGCGGCGCCGGCCGGCCTCGCGGCCTTCACGTCGCCGCTGCTTCTTCGCCTCGAGTCTGGTCGACCCCTTGACCGAGGCCACCTCGTCGTCGACCTCTCGGGCGCTTCGGACCTTGACGACGGTGTTGGGCGGGTCGTCAGCCCGGGTCTCGTCGGTGTCGGACTCGCTGCGGCGGCGACGACGGCGGCGACGACGACGGCTACCGCCCTCGCCCTCACCTTCGGCGTCGCCGTCACCATCTGCGGCGCCGGAATCGTCGATGTCGTGGTCGGGCTCGGCCGACTCGTCCGAGCTGAGACTCGGCTGGTCGTTCGTGCTCGACGTGTCATCGGTCGAAACATCGCCGGAGCCGTCGGCCTTGCGGCGACGGCCGCGGCCACCACGGCGGCGACGACGGCGACGAGAACCGTCGGCGTCAGTGTCACCGGTGTCGTCGGAGTCGTCGATGTCGCCGGAGTCGTGGTCGTCCGAGGCATCGGTGTCAGCGAACTCGTCGGACCGGTTGCTCGCCCCGACGGCGGAGTCATGCTTGTTCTGCGCCCGACCGGCCGGGACGGGCGTAGGCGCGGCGAACAGCGGTGTGGCATCGAAAGCCGGAGGCTGGAACAGGACGGGCGCGGCCACGGCACCGTCGGGCTCGCTGGCCGTGGTCGTGGCGGCGGCATCGACGCTCTTGGACCGCGCCGGCGCCTGGTCCTGCGACGCTTCGACTTTCGGCGGCTCAGCCTTCGGCACTTCGGCCTGCGTCGATTCGGCCTGCGTCGATTCGCTCGGCGTTGCGACGTCGTCCGGCGCCGGCGCTTCCCCCTGCGCTGCCGCTTCGGGCTGCTTGCTCCCCGCGGTCTTCTTCGTCGTGGTGGCCTTCTTGGCTGTTGCCCTCTTGGTCGCCGCCTTCTTCGCCGGAGTCCTCTTGGCCGGGGCCCTCTTCGTCGGGGTCTCCGGCTCTGTGTCCAGCGCATCCGGTGGTGCGACCGAGGTCTCGCCACCGGTGTCGCCGGGCGTCAGCGCGTCCTCCGGCGGGCCTGCAGCCCGGCTAGCGGCACGCCGGCGCCGAGACGATGTGGCGGCATCATCGGCGGTGACTGCGCCCGCCGACGCCCCGGCATCATCACCCGGGGTGGTGTTCTCTTCCTGCATGCGGGTACTCCCGTCAGCTCCGCCCCGAGGCGCCGCGCCCTTCGGCGCGCTGCTGCCCGAGGCAGAGCTACACATCGGCCACCTCACGCAGCCTTCGGTGGCCGCGTCAGGTGGAAAGCCTGTCGTCGGCGACGCCCACCGCACCAGAACGTCGGCAACCAGATGTCTCACCCGCCGCGGCGGCGCATCCCGTCACCAGGGCGCCTCGCGGCTGAGCCAACACCGGCCCACCGTGCCAAGCGTCTCTGCGCGGCCCGTGGGGTCGTGGCGCAGGACGTCGGCGAGAACGTCGTCGAGTCGCACGACTTGATGCCGTACAACCTGTTACGAGTATCGCACACGGGACCCCGAACCCCGTGACAGCGCCTACCCGGCCGGCGCGTATGTGCGTTAGATCACGTCGAGCCCGGGCGGCCGGCGTCGGCGGGATCACCGCCTCCACCAGCACGATCCGGCTCGAGCGGGTCTGTGAGAGCGCTCCCCGGTGCAGTGAAGATGCCCTGCTCGAGCCGGGTCACCTGAATGGGCGCGGACGGGATGAATCCGGACGTCGCCTCGAGCCCCTTCATCACTTCCTCCGGGCGGACCGTGGGTGATTGATGGCGCACCGTCAGCCGGATCGCCGGCGGCTCGTCCCCGACCGCCTCGGCTGCCAGCACTGCCGCACGCGCGTCGAGCACTCGCACGCCGTTCTTCGTCAGCCGCTCGACCGGCACGGAGTCGACCGACAGGAACGTCCGCAGCGCGGCACCGACCTGCGCCACGTGGGTGTCCGGGAGCTCGATGTGCCACACCGACGCCTGCAGCCGGTCGGCCAGCGCACCCGAGCCCGCCTCGACGACCTCCACGATGTCGAGCCCAGGCGGCAGGACCTCGTCGAGCGCGGCACCGACCTCGCTCGGCACGCACCGGCGCGTCATGGAAAGCTCCAGGTACTCAGCTTCGCTGATCGCTCCCGTGGGCGCCGCTCCGGCGTAGGAGACCTTGGGATGCGGCGTGAATCCCTGGGAGTACGCCACCGGCACGCCGCTGCGGCGCAGCGCACGCTCGAAAGCACGCTGGAAGTCGCGGTGGCTGGTGAAACGCAGCCGCCCCCGCTTGGCGAAGCGCACCCGGAGCTTCTGCACAGGGGGGAGCTGTTCATGCGGGGGTGTCGAGGGGGTCACCCGCCCATTCTCCCCGACGCGAACCACCAGCGATTCCGAACAAAAGGACAAAAGGCTCATTGTGGACACCATGTGCCGGGCGTAGCGTCACGAACGCGTCACACAGGGGGCACTCGATGACAGACCTTCGCGACGACTCCACCATCGCCCGGCTTCGCACGAGTCTCGGCGGCACCCTTCTCACCCCGGACACAGTCGGCTACGACGCCGCTCGCGTCGTGTTCAACGCCATGATCGACCGGCATCCGAGCCTCATCGCCCAGTGCACGGACACCGCCGACGTCGTGACGGCGCTCAACCACGCCCGCAACGCCGGGCTCGAGGTGGCCGTCCGAGGTGGTGGTCACAGCGTGGCCGGCTCATCGTCGACTGACGGCGGGCTGGTCATCGACCTGCGGCACCTGAACCACGTCCGGGTCGATCCGCAGACACGCACCGCCGAAGTCGGCGGCGGCGCGACGATGGCCGACCTCGACGCCGCCTGCCAGCCCTACCACCTGGCCACCACCGGCGGGCGAGTGTCCACGACCGGCGTCGGCGGTTTCACGCTCGGCGGCGGCACCGGCTGGCTGGATCGCAAGTTCGGCCTGGCCTGCGACAACCTGGTCGCCGCGGAGCTGGTGACCGCTGCGGGCGAGGTGGTTCACACCTCGGCCGACGAGCATCCGGAGTTGTTCTGGGCGCTGCACGGCGACGGCGGAAACTTCGGCGTCGTCACCTCGCTCACCCTGGCGTTGCACGAACTGCCCGAGACCACGTTGGCGCTGTTGCTCTGGAGTCCCGAGCACGGACCCGCCGTCGTCCGAGCGTTCCGTGACCTGATGCAGACCGCTCCGGACGACCTCGGCGGCGCGGCGATCTACCTCACCGGCACCGCCGACGAATTCGTGCCCAGCCACCTCGTCGAGCGACTCTGCTTCGCCGTCGTGCTGATCTACGCCGGTAGCGCTGCGGACTTGCGCGAACTCGCCGCGCCGCTGTTCGGACTCGGCCCCGAGGGCACCATGGTCGAGCCGATGCCCTACGCCGACATCCAGCGCGCACTGGACGATCCGCCCGGACAACGGAACTACTGGTCGGCCGAACATCTCGACGCGCTGCCGGACGACGCCATCGACGCCTTCTGCGCGGCCGTCGACGACATGATCACCTCGTCAGCGTCGCAGCACGTCCTGTTCCCGATGGGCGGAGCCACGGCACGGGCCGAGGTCGACGACCCGATCCCGTGGCGCACGGCGCCATGGGTGGTGCACCCGTTCGGGCTGTGGACCGACGCCGGCGACGACGAGCGGGGCATCCAGTGGACCCGGAACGTGCGCGCGGCGATGCGCCCGTGGGCGACCGGTGACGTCTACCTCAACTTCATCGGCGACGAGGGGCACGATCGCGTCGCAGCCGGGTTCGGCCAGCACTACCAGCGGCTGGCTGCGGTGAAGGCGACCTACGATCCGGACAACGTCTTCCGGCTCAACCACAACATCATTCCGGCACCGTCGCCGGTGTAACCGTCCCCTCGAGCACCGTGACGGCCCGTCCGGCGAGTTCCACGCGGTCACCGCGCATGGTCGTGATCACCGTCCCGCCCCGAGGCGACAGCTGACGCCCGATCATCGGCGTCGCGTCGTCTCGCCCCAGCACACCGGCCCAGTACGGCGCCAGCACGCAGTGCGCCGAACCGGTGACCGGATCCTCGGGCACACCGACGCGGGGCGCGAAGAACCGGGACACGAAATCGGCGTCGCCACGGTTGGACGCCCGCGCCGTGACGATCACACCCCGCGCCGGCAGCGCCCCGAGAGCCTCGATGTCCGGGGTCAGGTGCTGCACGGCGTCCTCGTCGCTCACCGCCACGAGCAGGTCGAAGTTGCTGGTTCCGGTCCATACCGGCTCGATGCCCAGGGCGTCGGCCAGACCGGGCGGTGCCGGCGCCGCCGTCGGCGGATACGCCGGGAAGTCCATGCTGATCAGGCCGTCCGTGCCGCGGCGGACGGTGAGAATGCCACTGCGGGTGGTGAAGCGCAGCGGGCTCGGCGTCCCCGCGTCGAACAGCACGTGGGCCGTGGCCAACGTGGCGTGCCCGCACAGTTCGACCTCGGCGGCCGGGGTGAACCACCGCAGCTCGTAGTCCGCCGTGGCTTGATCGACCGGGCGCACGAACGCCGTCTCGGAGTGCTTCATCTCCGCGGCGAGGCGTTGCATCCATGCGGTGTCGACCGAGGCAGGCACCTGACACACACCTGCCGGGTTGCCGGCGAACGGATGATCGGTGAAGGCGTCCACCACGCTGATACGCACGGCCTCAGCGTACGGTAGGGCCGCGAGGCGACGGAGGTGGCTGATCATGCCCGCTCTGCGGCAACTGACAGCGTCCGTATGGTTGTGGCCGCACGATCCGGACTCGGAGAATGTGCAGGCCAGCGTAGGCATTGTCGCCGGTGAGACTGGGTCGATCGTGATCGACGCCGGACACGGTCCCGCCCTGGCTCGCCAGATCCGCCAGGCCGTGCACGAGGCCGGGATCCCCACGCCGCAGCTGCTGGTGTACACCCACCACCATTGGGACCACACCTGGGGCGCCGGCGCCTGGGAGGTCCCGGCGGTCGCTCACGAGCTGTGCACCGAGCTGCTCGCCGCCGAGGCGGCCAAACCGTGGAGTCAGGCGTACCTGCACGCCGAGATCGCCCGCGATCCCTCACTGGGCCCGAGCTACCGGGCCAGAGGCCGCGCCGTCGACGACTTCGACGAGCTGCGCATCGTGCTGCCGGAGCGCACCTTCACCGAGGAGCTCACCGTCATCGCAGGCGGCGCCACCGTGCACCTTCGCCATGTCGGAGGTGGGCACACGCCGGAGTCGATCGTCGTGACGGTTCCCGGCGACGGCGTGCTGTTCCTCGGAGACTGCTACTACCCGCCACCGTTTCACCTGCGCCAACCCGGTGACGAACCTGACCTCGACATGGTCGCCTCGCTGATCAGTGACGACATCGAGTGGTACGTCGAGAGCCACGACGTCCCCCGCCACCGCGACGACCTTCCCCCCGACCTGCTGGACAAATGATCATGTTCAGGTGGCAATTCCCTGCCGCACCACCCGTACACGCCTCGTGGTGCGACACATCGCCTTGTGGTGCGCGCTACACGACGGTCAGCGGCAGCAGCTTCTGCCCGGTCGGCCCCGTCTGGATCTCCGTGCCCATCTGCGGGCACACTCCGCAGTCGAAGCAGGGCGTCCACCGGCAGTCGTCCAGCTCGATCTCGTCCTGGGCGTCCTGCCAGTCCTCCCACAGCCAGTCGCGATCCAGGCCCGCGTCGAGGTGGTCCCAGGGCAGGACCTCGTCGCGTTCACGTTCCCGCGTGGTGAACCAGGCCAGGTCGACCGGCTCGTCGCGCAATGCCTCCTCGGCGCACTTCACCCACCGCTCGTAGGAGAAGTACTCACCCCAGCCGTCGAACCGACCGCCGTCATCCCAGACCGCACGCACGATCCGCCCGACCCGGCGGTCACCACGCGACAGCAGCCCCTCGATCATGCTCGGCTTGCCCTCGTGGTAGCGCAGGCCGATGGCCTTGCCGTAGGACCGGTCGGCCCGGATGGCATCGCGCAGCTTACGCAGACGGTCGTCGACGACCTGGTGATCGGCCTGCCCGGCCCATTGGAACGGCGTGTGCGGCTTCGGCACGAACCCGCCGATGGACACCGTGCACCGGATGTCGCGGCGCCCGGACACCTCACGGCCGGCGTCGATGACGCGCTTGGCGAGGTCAGCGATGGCGAGCACGTCGTCGTCGGTCTCGGTGGGCAGCCCGCACATGAAGTAGAGCTTGACCTGGCGCCACCCGTGTCCGAAGGCCGTGGACACCGTACGGATCAGGTCGTCTTCGCTGACCATCTTGTTGATGACCTTGCGCAGCCGCTCCGAGCCGCCCTCGGGCGCAAAGGTCAGCCCGGTACGGCGACCGTTGCGCGAAAGCTCGTTGGCCAGCGTCACGTTGAACGCATCGACCCGCGTGGACGGCAGTGACAACGACGTGTTGGTGCCCTCGTAGCGGTCAGCCAGTCCGCTGGCGATCTCGCCGATCTCGGAGTGATCGGCACTGGACAGCGACAACAACCCCACCTCGGTGAACCCGGAGTTCTCCAACCCGGTCTGCACCATGTCGCCGATGGTGGTGATGGAGCGCTCACGCACCGGCCGGGTGATCATGCCCGCCTGACAGAACCGGCAGCCGCGCGTGCACCCGCGGAAGATCTCCACGCTGTAGCGCTCGTGCACGGTCTCGGCCAGCGGAACCAACGGCTTGCGCGGATACGGCCACTGGTCGAGGTCCATGACGGTGTGCTTGCGCACCCGCGCGGGAACCCCTGGACGGTTGGGCACCACCTGGGCGATGCGCCCGTCTGGTAGATAGTCCACGTCATAGAACCGGGGGACGTAGACGCCGCCGCCTGCGGCCAACCGCTCGAGCAGCCCGTCCCGCCCGCCCGGGCGTCCTTCGGCCTTCCACTCGCGCACGACCTCGGTGATGGCCAGCACGATCTCTTCGCCGTCGCCGAGGACGACGGCATCGACGAAATCAGCGACCGGCTCCGGGTTGAACGCGGCATGCCCGCCGGCGACGACGACGGGGTGCGTGTCGTCGCGGTCGGCTGCCAGGATCGGGATACCGGCCAGGTCGAGAGCCGTGAGCAGGTTCGTGTAGCCGAGCTCGGTGGCGAAGGAGACGCCCAGCAGGTCGAAGGCGCCGACGGGTCGGTGCGCGTCGACGGTGAACTGGCTCACGCCGTGCTGGCGCATCAGCTTCTCGAGATCGGGCCAGACGGCGTACGTACGCTCGGCCAGCACCCGGGGCAGGTCGTTGAGGATCTCGTAGAGGATCTGCACGCCCTGGTTGGGCAGCCCGACCTCGTAGGCGTCGGGGTACATCAGGGCCCACCGCACGTCGGCGTCCTCCCACGACTTGGTGACCGCTCCCATCTCGCCGCCTACGTACTGAATCGGCTTGGCGACCTTCGACAACAACGGCTCGAGCTGAGGAAACAACGACTCGACGGGCATGATGGTCCTGTGACGAGGCTGGATTCGGTTCACCAACAAGCCTAACCGGTCGCAGTCAGGGCAACCGGCGGCCGCACTCAGGGCAACCGCCGTCGATAGTGCGCGCTTGCTGACGGACGGTAAGGTGTGCCTGTCGGACGGGCTGGGCACGCTGAATCGCCCGACACCGACGTCGCCCGTACGTCAGTGATGATGGAAGGCAGGCAGCCCCGATGGCGGACAGCTCCGAATCCTTCGGGCCGGAGTTCGAAACCCAGCCGGACCGCGTCGACGTGTCGCCGGACTATCACACCCTCCCCGACCGGGTCGAGGTGCCGCCGGACCAGCACGGACTCCCCGACGGGGTCGTCATCACACCGCCCGATGACGACATCATCGACTGCTTTCCGCAGCCCTCGCTCGAAGAGCTCGAGATGGCCCTGCACCGCGCCCAGCTGGTCATGGAGGACATGTCGGCTCTGCTGGAACCCGCGCTCAAGGCGATGGAGGACGGCGCCTGGGTCAGCCGCAGAGCCGACGAGTTCTCCACCGGGCTGACCACCCACGCGGGGATGGCCGAATCTGCCGCGCAACGCTGTGTCGACGCCATCCAGGAGGCCATTGACACTCGTGGAGGCGAAATGCCCGACCCGATCTTGAGGCCGCTATGACCAAGGCAGCCGGTGGCTTTCAGAACGAACCCGGCAAGAGCGTCGGAACCATCGAGGGCAAAACCGGGGGCGAACTCGACAAGGACGCCCTCGCACCCGACAGCGCCGATGCCGACTACGACGTCGACTACTCGGGTGGCTCGGATTACTCCGGCGGGTCGGGCTACTCCGGCGATTCGGGCTACTCGGGTGGTTCGGACTCGGGCGGAGGCACCGACACCGACGCTGACGCCGATGGCGATTCTGGTTCTGACGATTCCGACTCCGAGTCCCCCGACGACTCCGATTCCGGCGACGACACCGGTTCCGACGACTCCACGGACGAGGCGCCGGACGAGCCGCTGCACGTCGGCGGCGAACCCGACGACTCCGGCGACCACGACATCGGCGAGCCCGATCACGGCGAGCTCGACCACGACGGCGGCACCGACGATCACATCCCGCCCGAGAACAAGGTGTCGATCGACATCGAGGCCATGACGCGCCTGGTGGCTGCCATGGAACGCGCCGGTGAGCGGGTCGTCGAGCTGCAGGGCGAACTGCGATCCATCCTTCGCGGCGTGCAGGTCGACACCTCGGACACCAACACGTTCGACCAGATCGCAGCATGGATCGAGGACGAGCTGCCGGGCTTGCGCCGACGACTCGCCCTGGCCCAGGATCTCGAGGGCGACAGCCCTCGGCCCCGTCCGGACGACCCGCGTGTGCCGGTGGTGCGCATTCCCTACGTCGGAGACGAGAACCTCGTTCCCGACTACCCGCCGAAGCAGTCGTACCAAGCCGGCCAAGAAGCCGCCCAGCGCTTCGCCGTGACACACGAGAAGCCGGCCACCGGCGAGATCATCGCCGACCTACGGTCGGGACGGCACGATCCCTATTTCGCCAAGGAGTTCGTGCACAACACCGATCCGCAAGAGGTCGTGCGCGTCGTGCTGCAGGCCACCTCGGGCGGGGAGGGCGAGTCCGGTGACCACGACGAACTCGTGCGGCTGACGGCAGCAACGGTCGCCACCGGGTCACGAGGAACCGGCGAGTTGGCGCCACCCGAGGGGTACGAGGCGCGGTGGGAAGCGCTGCGGAACAGTGACGACCCGCAAACGGCTGCCCTCGCTGCGCGACTTCGGCCCGCGCAGGCAACGCCAGACTGAGCCTTCGCTGCCAGTCAGCGTGGAAGTCGCCTGGCTTTCCCGGTCCCCCGCACCCCGACATGACGCGGCGCGCACTTTGCGATAAATTGCGCGCGCACTTGTTCATGCTCACAGGGGGGATCATGTTCCGCTCTATCGGCGCAGCGGCCGCCGTGTCGACCATTCTCGCGCTGGCCGCGTGTTCGGACTCAGCCGACGAACCGGCTGGCTTGACCGGGGACTCGACGACGGCACCAGATGCCACCGACTCCGCAGCGCCCAGTGAAACGCCGGAGGTCAGCGAGCCGGGCTCCCCCGACAGCAACGAGACCAACCCGGAACCCACGTCGACGTTCACCCAGCCGTATCTGCCGGAAGAACGCGTCGTCGAACTGCGTGACACGGTGCCGGTGGAGCTACCCGCAGACGCCACCGATGACGAGACAGCAGTGGTCACGGCGTTTCAGCACGTCCAGGCTTCCTGGGAGCAGATCCTGTGGGGTGTGCCGTTCGAGCAGACCGGTATCGAGCGGTACTCGACCGGCGAGCACCTCGACACGATGCGCGACTACGCCGAAGAATCTGTCGAGCTGCAACGCGTCAGCCTCGGGCCTCCCATGCCGCAACACCTGCTCTCGGTCGAGGCCGATGCCGAGACCGCGACAGTGAAGTTCTGCGTCGACAGCTCAGGCTGGGCCGACGTGTCCGAGGGTTCACCACCGAAGTTCGATGACGAGCTCTACCTCGGCACCATGACCTTCGAGGTCGTCGAGGGCGCCTGGAAATCGAGCCGCGTCGAGTACGCCGATGACGTATCACCCTGTGAGGGAGTCTTCTCGTGACGACCCGGAAGAGTCTCAAGCGAGGCCTGGTGGCGATCTGCGCCACGCTGATGCTCGCCGTGTCCAGTCACGGCGTCGCGGTGGCCGGCTATGGCGACGGTGAATCCGACGACGGCGACAACTCCGTCGAGGGGACGGTCGAGCAGACCATCACCATCGACGGTGACGTCGTCCCGGGCGGCACTGACACGATCACCGTTTCGGTGCCGGCCAAGTGCTGGTGGTCGGCGTTCCCCGGCGACGAGAAGGAATTCGCCGGGGTGTGGATGGTCTATGTGGGGCTGATTCCGCTGAGCGCGTTGTTCATGCCCACCCTGGACGAGGTCAACGAGGCCATCGAGAAGGACAAGAAGACCCCCGGTCAGTGGTACATGGGTGAATGCGTCGAAGACGCGACCGCAGCCGATTACACGAAGTACCTCGGCGCGTGCCAGACATGGTTCCCCGATGCGTGCATCCCGAAGTGGTTCGGCTGGTACGAAGAGTCCAGAGGCGAGCCACCCACGATCATCCAGCCTGAGGAACTCGCCCTCGCCGCGCAGGCGCTGATCGAGATCCCCGAGCCGCAGGTCGAGCAGAACCCCAAGCTCGCCGGCACCGACAACACCACCCTCGTCAACCTGGACACTGCCTTCTGGGTCACCGATCCGGCCGCCGTCGGTGGTGACGACGGTGTCCACGAGCTGCGAGCCACGATTCCGGAGACCGGCGTATGGGTCGAGGTTCGCGCCGAGACCGATGGCTTGCAGATCGCCTCCCCAGTGGGATCGACGACGTGCGCCCCGCACGAGGCCCTCACCGCATGGGAGCCTGGCCAGGACCCGGCCTGCGCGGTGGCATTCAACCGCGCTTCCACCCACTACCCCGGCGGCTTCCCGGTCACTGTCTCGTCGGCGTGGACGACCTCGTGGCGCGGCGGAATCGGTGGCGCCGAGACCGACAGCGGGGCGCTGGATCCCATCACCACAGACACGACGGTCAACATCTCGGTGGCAGAAGTGCAGTCCGTGGTCACCGACTGATCGAGGTCAGCGCCAGTCGCTCGCAACCGGCTGGGAGACGATCAGCAGTTCCGACTCCGGCCCGGCCTCAGCGGTCTCACCCGCGGCATAGAGTTGATCGCCGTCCAGAGCGACGGCGCTCACGGGGGCCATGGCCGTCGCCGCCTGTGCGTCGTGCACGAGGACGGCCACCGAGCCGACGCATACCCGACACGCCGTGCGTCCGACTCTGCGGGCCACGAGAATCCCAGCCCGGCCTCGTCGGGGAGCTGGTGGTGATCATCATCGGACAGCCCGTGCTGGAACTCTGTCAGATCGAAGCTCACCACCTGATCGCTGATACCACGACCACACCCGGCACGAGCGACGCCACAAGTAGTCGACGCCATGTGGTTGTCACCCTTTCCGACGCGACCATGTCAGGGTACGTGCGCTGCCCTACCTCGACGGAGGAGCTTCGGGCAACGTCCACGTGTCGGGGATCTCCAGAGTCTCACCGGCCTGCTGCGCCAGCGCGACCGCATCAGCCTCAGGGTCACGCCCGTCGACGATGCCGACGACCTCGGTCTCGATGATGTAGTCGCCGCGCGAAAGCCGAGCTTCGGCTGTGGTCGGGCCGTCTTCGCCGGACTTGGCGATCCACGAGTAGCCGAGACCGGCGTCCTCGGGAAGCTGGTTGTAGCGCTCGTCCTTGAGTCCGTCTCGGAAGCCGCTGCCGGCGTAGCCCAACATGAAGTCGACCTTCACCGACACCACGACGTCACCATCGACGGCTACCCGGCACCCGGCGCCGGACAGCGCACCGGCCGAGTCGCGCGACACCTGGCCACCTTCGACCTCGAAACTGTCGGTACCGACGACCTGCTCGACGCTGGCCCGCGGCAGGAAGTCACACAACCGGTCGCCCGACGGCGCGGCGCTCGACAAGGGGGTGGGATCGTGCACGGTCGGTTCTCCTTCGTCGTCTCCGCCGCATGCGGACAACATCGACACACTCAGCACCAGCGCGGCACCTACGACTGCGCGCCGCATCATCCGCCCGCCAGGTCCAAGCCGGCTTCGAGGTGCTCGTTGAACGGCGGGTACACGTTGCTGTTCAAGAAGTCATCCATCGGGAACTTCGTCCGCAGCCACTCGTTGTACGCCGGGCTGTCGAAGTCGAACTGCGGCGGATCACTGCCCGGAACGATCGCGTCGTCCGGCGGACCCTCGTAGCGGGTGCCGCCTTCTCCCCCGTTGGCTTCGTCGATGTACTCCTCGTCGAAGTAGCCATTGGCGAGCATCTGATTGAGGATCATCTGCTCCAGCTGTTCCTTCTCATTCGCTGACAGCTCGGAGAATTGGCCGCTGGCGTCGGGGTCGGTCTCGCCGATCTTGTCCTCGATCTGCGAAGTGATCTGGTCGAAGGCGAACTCCGACCACTTGCCGGCCGGCGCCACCCCAGGGATCGAGGTCATGGCACCGAAGACCTGAGAGCGCAGCTCGGCCTGCTTCTCTTCGAGCTCCTCTTCGTCCAGCGCCCCGTGGTAGGCGCCGTTGATCACCCAGCCGAAAGCAGCGGCCATCTCGTTGGTGGCTGTCGTCAGCTGCGGAACGTTCTGACCTTGCAAGATGGCGACCGGCGCCGGCGGCGGTGTGCCGTCGTCGAGCGCGCCTTCCAGCGCAGTCCCCATCCGCCACTGTGACGCGGCGCCTACCCCGGCGAGGACGATGTTGAGGTACTCATCTTGGCCGTCCTTACCGTACGTGCCGAGAATTTGCTGGACCAACTCTGGGTCCATGGCCGCGCCGTACGGCGCGCCATCACCGAGGATCTCGGTTTCCGGACCGACGGTCCACGGCGGGCCGATGCCGTCGGATTGCTCAGTACGAGCAATGCGCAACATGTCGGGTCCGTAACTCGCCATGATGTTGGCGACGTTTTCGCGCATCCCACGCCACATCTGCCAGCCGTCGCTCGCCCCGATACCGAGGAATCCACCGCTGGCATCGTCACCAGTACGGTCGCCGATCAGCGCGAATGTCTGAGAGGCGATCTCGGCTGAGATCCGGCCGGTTTCTTCGTCGTTGCGGAAGTACGTGGTCGCCGCTTCGAGTGCAGCGCCGAACTGGCCGCCGTTGCTCGGGTCGGCGAACGAGTCCCACGTACGGTCCTGGATCATGTACGCGAGGCGCTCGTTCATCTGGACTTTCTCGCCCTCGACGTCGACCTCGACCGTGCCGCCGCGGCTGAAGAAGTCCTGGGCGGCCAGCGGGTTGTTCTCCAGCGCCCCCATATAGGCGGCCATCACGTCGATGACTTTCTCGCCGTTGGTGTCGAGCACGGGGTCCATGTGATTGCTCTTGGGACCCCACACCGGGCCATCGCCGCTGGTCTCGTAGTCGTAGATCGTGGCGCCGACGTAATTGAGGAACTGGCGATCGTACGTGCCCTGCTGCATCAGCAAGGCCAGATACTGCGCCTGGTTTTGCGGCGCGTCACCACCCTGGTCGTACGAATCCGCGGTGATGGCCGACGTCCACTGCTGCTGGTAGTCGTCGGGCATCGCGAGATCGCCGACGTTGCGCGTGGCGGTACCGATGGTGGCCCCGACGGCCTCGACCATCCGGTTGCGCAGCTCCATCGGGATCTCGGTGGCCTCGACGAACGCATCCAGCGTGTCCAGCGCCGCCGCAAGCTGCTCAGGATCGGCGTTCTTGGCGAAACCCGCAGCGAAGTACGGGTCGTTCATGTTCTCTTCGATCTCGGCGGCCAGTTCCGGCGTGATCTCTCCGGGACTGTCCAACAGCGCCAGCGCCGCTTCCTCACCGTTCCGCTCGGCTTCGCCCGGCGGAACGTCGGAGATCTGGCTCTCGTCGATCTTCGCCGTGCCAGGCTCCCACTCGGGCTCGCTGCCCTCGAGCGCCTCGGCCAGCGACAACCGCCGCCGGACCCCGGGCAACTCGGTCTCGCCCCAGTCGATGGCCTTCTGCACATTGGCCCCGAGGGTGTGATCGATGTTGAACCTGTCCAGTGCCGAGGTCAGGGCCGACTTGGCCTCGGTGAGGTTCTCGATGCCATTCTCGACGCCAGTGACCAGATTGCGCATCTCCGCGATGACGATCTCAGCCTTCTTGGCCACGACGTGCTCCCCGGTTCATGTCTCTGTTCACCTGTGCCTCCCGAGTGTCCCCGTCACGGCCAGTTGGCGCGGTCGTCGTCCTCGGGCACCTTCTCGGGCTCGTTGTCGAATCGCGTCTCCAGCGCGGCGCCGGCATCCTCACCGTCGTTGCCGGCCAACCGATGATGGTCAGCGAGCTCGTTGGAGAACGTGTCGGCTGCCGTGCTCGTCCACGCGCCGTTCTCCAGCGCGTTCTCGACCTCGTAGTACGCGAACGAACAGATGCTCGCATGCCCACGCAGCCGGGGCATCTCGTCCTCCATCGCCAGCCGGTACTGGTTGTCAACCTCTTCCGCCATGGCCCACCCAGCTCCTCATTCGCTCCCGTTCATCGCCCGAGCGGGCTCGACTTCCAGCCGTCACATGTCGACACTGCGCACTGGCGCCCGCACACCATATCCCGTTCACCACGACGCGGTGATCTCGGGATCCCGTTCCTCACGACACCGTGGTCTCCGGGACCTGGACGAGCTGCCACTGGCCCGCCGCCACGTACAAGCCACGGCCAGGAGGCATGCCACCGGTCATCGACCTCGGCAATTTCACACCGAAGTGGTCGCCGTCGGCCGGCGCGCCCGGGGAGAGAAGGATGCCCGAGCGCGACTTCTTCAGCACCGCCGCAGGTCCGCGGTAACTGCTGCCCAGGTCGTCGGTCGTAGCCGCAGCAATGACCGCGCTGCCGGTGTCGCGCAGCTTCGGGACGTGTTTGGTCAGCAGGTCGACGAGCCAGCCGTCGACCCCCATCAGCTCCATGTCGTCGATGACCACCGCGGTGGGAGACCCACCCTTCTCGGGGACCATCTTCTCGAACAACGCGGTGACCTCGTCCTTCTCGCGTTCGAGATCGATGACCTCCTCGACGCCGTCGCGCCCAGCCAGCGACGCCAGCGGACTGCGCCGCGGGGTGATGATCAGCATCCGCCACCCACGGTCGAGCGCTGACGTGGCCATGGTCAGCAACGTGGTGCTGCGTCCGGATCGACGCGGGCCGAGGATCAGGAACCCCGGACCGTGATCGATGGCGTCGAGCGTGCGCAACGTCAGCGTGTCGCCGCCGACGGCCACCGGAACCTCGGTGGGGACCAACTCGCGCTCGGCCAGCGCCAACGCGTCGGCGTAGGAGATGCGAGTGGGCAGCGGATCGACGCGGAAAGGACGCTGCGACCGGGGCACGTGAGCGTACTGTTCGCTCGCCTGCCGGCCGATCTCTTGTAGCGCGGCGACTTGAGCGGTGCCCTCGGCGTCGGCGGTCAACAATGCGACCTGCGTCTCGAGCAACCCCTCGGCTCGGAACGCCCGCCCCGGAGGCATGTGCTCGGGAACCGACTTAGGTGTCTTGCCGATGGAGCTGAAATCGGCGTTGTCGGTCATCCGCAGCATCATCTTGTCTTCGAGCAGCGCCGAGAGCCGCCCGACCAGGGCGGTACGATCCGAGGCCATGATCACCTTGACGCCGACGCCGGGACCCTCCTGCAGGATCTGCATCCACTGATCGACCAGCCGCCCGCTGTCGAAGTTCTCGAACGACTGGATGAAGCCCTCCCAGCGATCGAACAGCACGAGGATGTACGGCAGCCGGTCCTCCGGACGTGCCGCACCGGCTCGCTGCTCGCTGAGGTCGGAGTAGCCCTGCTCGGCCAGGATCTGCTGGCGCCGACCGATCTCGGCACGGATACGCGTGGACAGGCGCGACAGACGATCCGGCTGGTCCCGGCTGACGACGGCGCCCGTGTGCGGCAGCCCCACCATGGACAGCAGCGCATTGTTGCCGCAGTCGACGCCGTAGAGGTGGATGTCGCTGGGCGACATCGTGCGCCCCACGACGCCGGCGAAGGCGCGCAGCACGCTGGAACGTCCGCTCCGCGGAGAACCGACGATCGACAGGTGTCCCCCACCGGACAAGTCGTAGACGGCCACCGTGCGCCGCTGCTCCTTGGGCACGTCGACGATGCCGAACGGGAGCCGGATCTCGCGGTCGGACTCCACGGTGGCGGCCGGGTCGGCCAACACCTCGTCGAGCGTCACGACGTCGTCCAACGGCGGCAGCCACGGTGGCGGCGGCGCATGGATGCCGGTGCGTTCGGCCGCCTCGTTGATGGCGGCGACCACGCTCTCCAGGTCGGTGGGGATGCTGACGTCTTCGTCGTCGTCATCGTCGTCGGGCCGGGGCGGCACCTGACCGAGACTCTCCCAGGACAGCCGGCGCAGGTCGACGGCGGCGACGGCATCCGGAGCGTTGGGCCGGCCCCCGACCCGGGCGGACTGGAACGCGATCAGCGACGAATGGCCCAGCCGGGCATAGGCGCGCCCCGGGGTGGACTTGGAGATCTCGGCGGCGTCCTTGGCCTCGATGACGTCCTGACTGTCGTTGCCGTCAGTGACACGCAGCGCGATGCGCAGGTTGGTGTTGGACTTGATCTCTGCGCTGACGACACCGGCGGGGCGCTGCGTCGCGAGGATGAGGTGCACACCCAGCGACCGGCCACGCCGGGCGATGTCGACGAGACCCTTGACGAAGTCGGGCAACTCAGCCACCAGCGCGGCGAACTCGTCGATGACGATCATCAGCCGCGGCATCGGCTCGTCGTCGGGGCCCTTGGCCGCCAGGTAGTCCTCGATGTCCTTGGTGCCGGAGTCGGCCAACTGATGTTCGCGGCGATGCAGCTCGGCGGCGAGGCTCTCGAGAGCTCGCGTGGTGAGGTGACCGTCGAGGTCGGTCACCATGCCCACGGTGTGCGGCAGATTGTTGCAGTCCTTGAAGGCCGCGCCACCCTTGTAGTCGACCAGGACGAACGTCATCTCGTCCGGTCGGTTGGCCACGGCCAGCGAGGCGATCATCGTCTGCAGGAGCTCGGACTTACCCGAACCGGTGGTACCGGCCACCAGGCCGTGCGGGCCGTCGGCGCGGATGTCGACGGAGAACGGGCCGTCCATGCCTTCGCCGATGACCGACTTCGTCGTGCGCCCGATCCTGGCCCACCAGCCCTCGATGGCCTCCCCCGTCGGCGGGTCGAGCTTGAGGACGTCGAGCAGGCGGCTGGATGTGGGAAGCGACGACGAGAGGTCTTCGGAGCTGACGTCCTTGACCGGCGCCAGCGCGCGGGCCATCCGTTCGCACCAGGCGGGCGAGACGAGGTCGGGGCAGACCCCCTCGATGGTGGGCTCGCCGCTACGCCGGACCGTGGTGGACTCGGCCCCGATGGCCACGACGGCCCGGCATTCCTCGGGGAGCAAGCGCTCATCAGCGTCGATGCACACGAAGAACATGCCCAGCCGGGGACCTTCACGCAGCAGCGAGATCAACCCGGGGATCAGCCTGATGCGCCGGGCACCGTCCAGGACGACCAGCAGCGGCGGAAAGTTCACCTCGCGCGCGGCGCTGATACCGCCGCCGCGATCGGCCACGACGGCCTTGCGGCGTTCCAAGATGGCCATGAGCTCGGCGACTCGCCGGCCCGTGGTCTCGTCGTCGGCGCCGACCCCGGCGATCACCTCGGACTCTTCGCTCCGGCGCGTGTGCGGCAGCCAGCGCACCCAGTTCCACGCTTCGCCGCCGTCAGTGTCGGACAGCACGATGATCTCGAGATCAGCCGGGCTGTGCAGCGCCGCGAGCTGTGCCACCATCCAGCCGGCCACCTGCCGCCGAACAGGATCGTCGCCGGCGATACCGGTGACACCAGCATTTTCCAGTGGTACGCCCACGGGGACGTTGGGCGCGGTCCAACGCAGCACCCGCTCGTGGTCTTCGCGGGCCGGGTCGGTCAGCGAGACCTCGCTGGGGACGTCGGCAGTGCCCACCCGCACGTGCATCCAGTCCGGGTCGGTACGTCGTCGCTCCCAGAGCCGGGCCCGCGGGCCGGTAGCGAACAGCAGCACCGCGGCCGGGTCGGGCATGTCGCGCCGGCGAGCGGCGCGCTCGGAGACCAGGGCCTGGTACGCCTGGTTCTCGATGTTGCGCATCCGCTCGACGTACTTCTTCATCTGCTCGGCGTACCGGTTCTGGCTCTGCGTCTTGGAGCTCTTGTACCGCGCGATCATCATCATCGGCGACAAGATCATGATCATCAGGCTGAACGGCGACCGCGTGAAGTAGAACATCGCGCCGCCCATGATCATCGGCGCCATGGCGATAGCCCACGGCAGCGGCGTCTTCTCCGGCTTCTGCGGCTCGTTGGGCAGCCGGAAGTCGGTTTGGCGAGGCGGCGGCAGCAGCCGCGGCGGCCGGTTGTAATCCAGCGTCGCCCCGCCCGGGCTCGGCGACAACGACGCGTCGGGCTCGTCGGGCAGGGCGAGGTCGAGCACGGTGTCGCCGACGACGAGCGCGCTGCCCGGCGTCCACACGACCGGGGCATCGAGCGCAACCCGGTCGAGGTGGACGAACGGACGCTCGGCCTCGGGGTCAATGGTCAGGTGCGGGTGCTTGAGCCGGGCCAGCTCCTCCATCTGCTTCTTGTGCCGGCGCTTGCGCTTGCGGCGCTTCCGGGACTGCCCGGTGTCCTCCTCGAGCTTCGGGATGACGATGGGGCCTTCGAGCGGCCGCTCGCGCACGATCGAGGTCAGCGTGAGGCCGACGAGGGAGGGGTCGGGAACGGCGGTGACGGTGCCGTCGAGGGCGACGTCGAGGCGTAGCGCGACGTCGGGAGCGTCGTCGCCGCGCAGCCGGACCGTGCAGCCCGCGGCGGATCCGACCTCGTGGCTGCCCGGGGACAAGGTGTGGACGTGGCCCGAGCCCGGCCCGGAGACGATGCGGACCTGAGCCACCCCGGTGCGCTCGGCGAACACGTCGGGCAAGGCGACGCCGACACCGACCAGCGCGCCGTGGCGCAGCTCCGACTCGGCCACCGGGGTGGAGGGATCGAGCGGGGTCTGCCCGAGAAAGAGCGTCGGTGGCAGTGCCATGTCGTCTTGCAGCACCGGCTGAGCTCCGCCCACCACCCCGAGATGGCGTCCACCCGTGCGGACCACCTGGGGCTCGGTGGGGGCGACGTGCACGGCCAGTTGCCGGGCGATGTCGGCGACCGTGGCGTCCTCTTCGCAGTCGATCGCGAGGTCGACGACCTCGCCGTCGACTGAAGAGGTGGCACTCAACAACAGCCGCACGTACTCGCCCCAGACCTAGCGCGTGATCACACCTTCCCGGTCGGCATCTTACCGTCAGGCGGTGTCATGGCTCATTCAGTGGCCCTGCGTGATGTCACAGAATCGGTGACCTGACACAACAAAGTGGCCCACACCCGACGTGACAGGATGTGGGCCACCAGCAAATGACCTGCAGCGCTCAGATGCGGTCGGGCTCACCCGTCGCTTCAGCGATGTTGTTGTGGTTCGTCCGCACGTCATCAGCCGCTCCGTTCAGAGCGTCACGCAGCGTGTCGAGGTTCTTCTTGTAGTCTTCCCACGCGTTGCGGAAGTCCTCGGAATAACGACCGGTCCAGACCGCGCTGGACAGACCGTTGTCAACCTCGGTCTTGATGGACTCGGCGTCCTCGGCCTTGTTGGTGAACGTCTTGTGAAGCTCTGCAAGCGTGCTTAGTTCTGCACCAACACCCATTGTTTGTCTCCCTCGTGATGACTTTGCCGCACCGGTCGGGCGCGGCACGACACGGCAGAGCCTACCTGCCATGTCCAGATGGGCAACATCGGGGACTCGTCAATTAATTGCCCGCGCGATTGCCCTATCCGTCTGAGTAGTAAACACTTCCTCCACGTTGCGTCAACAGCCTCATGCAAGATCACGGTGGCGACCGCCCGGACTCGGCAACAACTCGTCGAGCAATGCCAGTGTTTCGGGTGCGAGTTGGATATTGCCGATCTCGGTTAAGGTCTGGCTCATCTCGCTCTCGACCGCGATGACTCCCCCGCGCCCGTCCACGCTGTGCTGGGCGTGCAGCAGATCGCGCCACAACAATTGCTCGGCCGGCCGGACCCGCAGCCCGGCTCGTGCCGCCGCAGCGCCGGTAGCCGGATCACCGCCCTCACGGGTGATGGTCGACAACCGGTGGGCGGCGTCGACCAACAGATCCGACGCGATCCGCTCGACGCGCGCGCGGGCGATCCACGAGTAGCGGCCCGCAGGGCGCTCGCTGAGCACGGGACCGCGCGCGACCCGCAGGGCCCGGCGTAGCAGATCTGCCTCTTCCGCGGGCTGGCGAACCTGGCGCGCCTGGCTGAGCAGACTACACACGACCTCCCAGTCCACCGCCACAGCATCGCTGAGGCGCATCCGCCCGTCTTCGGTACTGAGCAGGTAGGGCGACCCGGACCGATCGACACCGAGCCAGTCGCGGACCCGGGCGAAGGTCGCCTCGCGCACCGCCGCCGTGACGCCACGCGGCCAGATCGCCGAGGCGAGCACCGTCGGGTGCACCCCCTCACGATGCAGCGCGAGGTACACGACGATCTCGGTCGCCAGCGCCCGGCGTTCCTCGTCGATCTCGGTGGCGGCCTGGACGGCCACGGGCCCCAGGATGTATACGCGCACCGGCGCCATGGCGAGGTCGGCCTCGCTGGAGACCGAGCGGACCTGGGGCACCTCCGGGCGCTGCTCGGTCAGCCACGCCTCGTTGAGTGTGCCGGCACCCGGATCGCCGCCGCGATCCGGATCGACGAGCCCGGCCACGGCCTCGACACTGCGCCACGGCAGGCGGTTGGCACGCACGCTCAGGCCCAGCGCGGGCAGCTCGAGGGTCCCGGATGCATCCACGGAGATCCGCCACCGCGCGCCGGGCACGTCGCCGGCGCAGATCACGCCGAGCGGCGAGCGGCCCGCGGCGTCGGTCAACGCCACCAGCTGCTCGGCCAGCTCACCGGACGGCGGGGTGCCCAGCACCAGGTACTCCGGCATCCAACTACCGGCACCCCCGGGCCGTACCCGTCCGGTCAGGACATCGGTGCCGAGACGGTCCGAGCGGCGCGCCACCAGTTCCGGCAACAGATCCTCGACGCCGTCGACGAGCCGCAGCCGCCCGGAGTCGAATGCGCTCAGCGACTCAGGCAAGCCGTCGGCGGTGACCCGGAGGTGGTCGGACCACTGGTTCGTGGCCAGCTCGACGGCGAGCGCGGTGACGACCTCGATGGTCGCTTCCGGGTCTCCGTCGACGCTGATGGGTCCGCCGGCGGCCTCGAGATCGATGAGCACGTCACGCTCGCCGCTGTGGCCCAGGGACACCAGGCCCGGGTACGGAGCCAGCACGTTGCCGCGCAGTTCGTCGCCGATCTTGACCTCGGACCGCTCGAGACGCCAACGGCGGCCTTCGTCGGTGACCGACCAGGGCGCCGGCGCCTCGGTGCGCGCCGGCGCGAGCAGAAGCTCCACCGAGGTGTTGTCGACGACCGCGGCGTAGACCGGCGGCAGCGGGCTGCGCTCCTGCTGGCAGCCGGCCGCCAGACTGCGCAGCGCGTGGTCGAGCCAGCGGGCGCGGTCGGGGTCGGCGCCGATGCGCAGGGCGACCTCGGCCTCGAGTTCGTCGTCTCCGGGCTCGGGGGTACGTCGGCGACGCCGCAGCACCTCGATCGCTCCGAGCACACCGGCGGCCAGTAGGCCGGCGTCGATCAGCCCGGCATGCGGGTTCGTGGAGACGGCTTCGGCCTCGCCCACCGCGGCGAACTGACTGAAAGCGTCGGCTCCGACGTCATGGCCGGCCTCGCCGGACTCGCCGCCCGTGCCCTCTTCACCCGGCGGCACCGGGGTCTCGGACGTGGGCGGGGTTTCCGCCGGAGCGGGCTTCTCGACGGTGACGACGTCGACGCCGGTGGCGTCGTTGGGCACGATCAGCAGCCAGTTCGGATAGATCAGGCGAGCCAGCGAAAGCTCGTGTCCGTCCGGCTGCACCCGGCCCCGGTTGAGCTCGAAGATCTCCTGATAGCGCCGGCCGTCACCGAGCGTGCGCTCGGCGATGTCCCACAGGTTGTCGTGATAGCGGCCTTCGGGCGGCTGGACGACATACACCCTGTGCCCGACCAGCTCCTTGCCCTCTTCGGGCCCGAGGACCATGTCACCCAGCCGGTACTCGACCTCGCCCTGGTCCGCTTCCACCTCGGCTTCCGGCGCCTGCGACTCCTGCACCGTCGCTTCCACCGTGCCGTCGTACTCTGCGCTCGCCGACGTGGAGACCGTCGGCGAGTCGTCGACCGTCGACGGTGCCGCAGCGCTGGCCTGCCCGACCGTGGCCGTGGCCACCAGGAGCGAGGCGACCAGAGCGCGGGCGAAGCGTTGGGTCGGCCCGGACAGCGGCACACGACTCGGCAGCCCGACGCCACGAACGGCGCTGCGCATCTCGATCAGCACGCAGACGGTGAACTGCAACCACGCCAGCCAGACGATCCACAGCAGCACGCCGACGAGCTGCTCGGTGCCGATGGTGGCGGTGAGATCGTCGCGGGTCGGCCAGGACGTGGGCACCGGCGGCGATCCGCCGAGAATGACCAGCGCCACCGGGACGCCGACGATCAGCGCCGCCAGTGCCAAACCTGCCGCGAACGCCTGCAACAGGTTGCGTTCGGGCTCGACCTGCTCGCGGCGTTGGAACCGTTCCGGCCCGGTCTCGCGCAGCGTCGCGGTCGGCGCGATGACGCCGCCGGCCTCCGGTGCGGGACCGTACGGCTCGGCCGGGCGCAGGTCGTCGGCCCCGACCGGCTGGACGTCGTCCGGGCTGACCGGTTGTACCTGGCGCGACGCCTGACTCGCGCGCCGCCCGGCCCGGCGGGTACTGCGTGCGCCCCGTTCGTTACCGCTCATGCTGGCTTGTCCGTTCCGCTCCTGGTCAATCGCTGGCAGTGCGCATCGTTCGGGTGCGAACGTCTCCCGATCATGGCATCTCCCCCGTGATGCCGACGGCCGGGCGCGAGGTGGCCTGGCCTTCGACGTCGAAGTCCGAGATGAAGATCAGCTGCAGCAGTGTCGTGTTGACGGTGTCCCGAGCAGCCACGGTCACCTCGCCCGCAACGTCGTCGACCGAGACCTGAACCTGGCTCGGCGGATAGCCTCGAGCACTCATGTACTCCTGGGCCTTCTGCCGGGCCTGCCCTTCGAGGATGACGATCTCGCCGGTGGCTCGCAAGGTTTCGATGTCGATCTGATTCGCCGCCGCGCGGGCGGCTTGTTCGGCGTCGTCGTAGATCTTCTGCCGCGCGTTGATGGCGAATCCGCCATCGACGACCAGACCGGCGAGCACGAACAGCATGACGATCAGCGTGACGAGCATCGCGCTGATGGCGCCGCGCTCGCTGCGCGTGCGGCGGATCACGATGTTCTCCGCAGCACGTCCAGCGGCGCCGAGCTCTCCCCGGTCAATGTCGCCGAGCCCGGCAGCCCGATGAAGCCGAGACCGTCGAACGACACCTTGCAGCTGACCTCGACCGTGATGATCTCGCCGGCCGCGAACGTCCCGCCCAGCGAAGCCTGCCCACACGACACGCCCGGCGGCGTCGACGACTCGACGATCGCCTGTGCGGCGGCACTGGCCGATCCGTAGTCACGCTGCAGCGATGCCGCCCGGACCGCGTCGCGGGCCATCGAATCGACGTCGGCGGAGCGGTCGACGTAGCGGCCGAAGCCGACGACGAGCATCATGACGGCGACGAGGACCGGCGCCAGGATCACGACCTCCACGGCCATCGATCCGCGCTGCCGGCCCAGCGTCCGCGCCACCTGCTGGATACGTGTCATAGGTCCGGGATGAACTGTTCGATCGGGCCTTCCACGGTCTGTGAGACCCGCGGAGCGAGGTTGTTGACGATCTCGGTGGCCCGCCCGCTCACCGTCACTCGGACGTTCTCACCCACCTGGACGGCATCGACTTCGATGTCGACCAGATGGCCGTTGCCCACGACCTCGGCGTACTCGTGGCCGCGGGCCTCGGCAGCGGACAAAGCCGCTGGGGTACCCCCGCCGATGCGGGCCTCCCGAGCGGCCTCACGCGCGGCCGCCGCGGCGATCTGGTTGCCGTGCCACGTCAGGGTGAACTGCACGATCACAAAAATGATCAAGAACATGAGCGGGGTGTACAGCACGAGCTCGATCGAGCTGACCCCGCGTTGTGATCGCAGCCGCCTGAGGCGTTCCAGCACCATGGTGACCTCGAGGCTCAGCCGCCGGGAGCGTCCGGGATGTCGATGGAGTCGGCCTCGGTCTTGACGAGCCGATAGATCACGACCCCCACGGCCGCGGCGAGGGCCACCAGCACGGCGGTGATGATGACGAACTCGATGGCCGAGGCGCCACGGTCGGGGGCGCGCCGGGCCCGTTCGACGTGGGCCGTCAGGGTCAGCATCAGCCAACCCAGGGGGGTGTTGGGTTTCAGATCGAGATTCATACTCATCGGTCTCCAGGTCCGGATCGGTCGCGTCGGGATTATGCCTTGTTCGCCTCGTCAGCCTCCGTCAGCCGCTCTGGGTCATGACGTCGACCAGGGCCGGGTAGACGAGGAAGATCAGGAAGCCGACACACAGCAGCAACTGCGCCACGAGCATCGACTGCGACTTCTGCCCGGCCTTGCCCTCGATCTCGGCCAGCTCCCGCCGGCGGATCGACGCCGCACGGGCTGCCAGCGACTCACGCACCTTCGCGCCGTCCTCGGCGACCAGGGCCAGCGCCGCGGCGAGGTCGCGCAACTCCTCCACGCCGACCTCGTCCCCGAGCTCGCCCAGTGCGGCCCACGGCGTCACTCCGTGCAGCCGGGCGGTGAGCAGCGTGTCGCGGATGCGGACCATCCCCCACCCGTCGCTGAGTGACGAGGCCGCCTGCAGCGCTTCGGGAACGCCCCGGCCACCGGCGAGGTTCATGGCGACGAGGTCGAGAAAGGAGCCGACGACATGGCGGAAGTCGCGGCGCCGGTCGGCAGCGTTGGACCGCAAGGTGAGCGTCGGGATGACGGCGAACACCAGGGCCAGGACGAAACCAAGCACGGCCGAGGCAGGGATGCCGAATGAGATGCCGCCGACCGTGAGGATCGTCGACACGACCACCGGGGTCATGAACCCGATCAGCCCCGTGAGCACGGTCGTGGCCAAGTGTCCTTCGAGCGAGCGGCCCATCAGCGACAGGTCGCGGCGCAGCGAGCCTAGGTTGATGCCCGCGTTCTCCAGCGTCTCGCGCAGTTGCCCGCCGAACCGGCGCAGCGTCGGCGACTCGCGCACCTGGCGCGGGTCGATCGACACCGCGACCAGGCGTTCGTGTTTCGCCCGGGTGCGTTCGGCGTCCAGTTTGGCCAACGCCGCGGCCGGGTTGACCCGCGGAGCCGAGATCAGCACCCCGAGCAGCAACAGCCCGAGGCCGACCACGGCACCGCCGAGCATGATCAGGGTCATGACCGCACCCCGCTACCCTCGGCTTCTGCGGTGACCAGGAACCGCGCCGGGGTCTCGAAGGCCGCCAGCCGGCGCATCCAGATGAAGCCCAGCGCGAAGATGCCCATGATGACTCCCAGCACGATCTGACCCAGCGGCTGGGAGTAGGGCTCGACGTAGTCCCGATTGACCACGGCGAGGAAGAGCATGAACCCGAGGCTGAAGATCACCACGATCTGCACCGAGCGCCGCGTGCTCGCTCGCCCGGCCAGCACGCGCTGGCGCATGTCGAGCTCGGCGCGTGCGGAGTCGGCCAGCGAACTCAACACCTGGCGCAGACCCGGCCCGCGCAGCCGCGCGTTGAGGATCAGCGCTGACACGACCAGGTCGGCGCTGGCGTCGTCGAGGTCGTCAGCGAAGCTCTGCAGCGCCTCGGGCATCGGCACCCGGATGCGCAGGCGGTCGGCGAGCAGGCGCAGCTGCGGCTGGATCGACGGCGAAGCGGCGTAGACCGTGGCCGGGATCGCCTGCTCGAGGCCCACCGCGCCGGCGATGGTGTCGCGCAGCGACTCCGTCCACGACGCCAGCCCGTCCAGGCGCGCGATGGCGTCACGTTCGGACTTCGCCCCGCCGAACAGCGCCGGCCAGAACGTCACCAACAAGCCGCCGCCGATGGCGGCCACCGGCCACCGCGTCACGGCCAGCGTCGCGACGCCCGCGCCGATGCCCAGAACGGTCTGCCGGCCGAGCTTCTCCACCATCGACCGCGCCGAGGTCCCCGGCTGCGGCGGCTTGGGTTCGGTCCCCCGCAGCGCCACGATCAACAACATGATCGCGGCGCCGATACCGGCACCGATCAGCGTGATGAGCAGGATGGACGGGCTCACGCGATCACCTGGGAATGCGGGTTGTACCCGACGGCGACGAGATCGTCCAGGCACGAGATCGGAGCCGCCGGCACGGCGACTCCGTCCGGGCCCGCGGCGAAGACCTCGCTGGACAGCACCCGGCCGTCCACACCGTTGATCTCCCGGATGCTCGACACGAACCGGCGCAGCTTGCCGCCCTCGTTGAACTCGTTGCGTTTCTCGACGAACACGACGAAGTCGATGGCACCGGCGATCAACATCATGGTCGCGTCCACCGGCAGTCGTTCGACCGATTGGATGGCGTAGGTCGAGATGCGGTTGAACACCTCGATGGAGCTGTTGGCGTGAATGGTCGACAGTGAACCGTCGTTGCCCTGGCTCATGGCGTTGAGCATCGTGACGATCTCGTCACCGAGCACCTCGCCGACGATCACCCGGCTGGGGTTCATCCGCAAGCTGCGGCGGACCAGCTCGGCCATGGTGATGGCGCCTTGGCCCTCGGAGTTGGGTAGCCGTTCCTCGAACGCGACGACGTTGGGGTGCAGGTCGGGGAACTCCCCCAGCCCGAGCTCGAGGGCCCGCTCGACGGTGATGAGCCGCTCGGACGGCGGGATCTCGTTGGCCAGCGCGCGCAGCAGCGTCGTCTTGCCCGCGTTCGTGGCACCGGCGATCATGATGTTCTTCCGCGCGGCCACGGCTGCGGACAGGAAGGCCGCCAGTTCCTCGGTCACTGAGCCGTAGGAGACCAGCTCGTCGAGGTGAACCCGCGACAGCCGGGCGCGCCGGATCGACACCGCCGGGCGTGCGCACACGCCCATGACCGCGGAGAGCCGGCTGCCGTCGGGCAGGCGCATGTCGAGCTGCGGGTTGGCGGAGTCGAAGGGACGGCTGGTCAGCCCGGAGTAGGCGCCGAGGATCTGCACGAGTTCGACCAGCTCGTCGTCGCTTTCGGCCACCGGGGCGCCGTTCACCTCACGCCCGTCGGCGTACTGGATGAACACGTTGTCGTAGCCGTTGATGTCGATGTTCTCGACCTCGAGGTCGTCGAGCAGCGGCTGCAGCCGACCCACACCGAACAGAGCGGCGTGGATACCCGAAGAGATCTCCTCTTCCTCTTCGGCCGTCGGCGGGGTTCGCCCGGCGCTGATCTCCTCGCGGGCGTAGGAGTCGAGCACCCGCCCGATGACGGCTCGGGCGAACTGGCGCTCGTCCTCGCCGGTCATGGGCGGCACGCCGTTGGCGGCGTCGTCGCGCCGCTGGCGCGCCAGGGTGTCGGCGACCTCCTCGCGCAGGCGTCGGATGAGGTTCTGATCCACGTGCCATCAGCTCCTTGCCGAAGTCCGCGTTCGTGCCATGGCCAGCGCGCGTGCGGACTCGGCCAGCTCGCGCGCCGACCGGATCAACAACGACCGGTCGATGCGACGGCTCCATCGCCCCGCCAGGGCGCCGGCGGCCTTGGGGTCCTCGGCGATCCGGCCGAGGACGCTGACCTGGTGCCCGTCGTACTGCAGCAACCGGTCGAGATCACGAGGAGCAGAGGTGTCGGAGCTACCGGCGATCAACGCGATGCCGAGCGGGATGCTGCCGAGCTCGCCGATGTGCAGCGGCTCGGCCAGCCAGCGCAGCCGTTCACGCAGGTGCGCGTAATACTCGATGCCGGGCCGGACGACGAAGATGACGGCGTCGGCGGCGGTGAGCACCGGCAGGAGCGGGGTGCCGGGCACCACCCGCCCGCAGTCGACGAGCACGTCGAAGGGGCTGTTGGCCAGCATGGTGGCAACGGCCGGCCACGCAGCGCCGATACCGGTGAACTGCTCCGGCCGGGTGACACCAGGGATGACCTGGAGCCCTCCCGAGGCGACCTGGACGTGCTCGCCGAGATCGGCCTCGCCGGTACCGCGCCGGGCAGCGGCCGCGAGCGACAGCAGGCCGCGGTCGTTGTCCAACGGCTCGCCGTCCACCCCGCGGTGACGCAAGGCGAAGTCGCCTCCGGCCGGGTCGAAATCGGCCACGACGACGTCCGAAGGCCAGATTCCGCCCAGCGCGTTCACCGTGGTGGTGACGCCGGGCGAGCCCTTGGCCGAGACAAAGGCGATCAGCACCGGCTCACCCCTGTTCCTCAGCGGATTCCTCGTCGGACCCGGCGTCGTCGCCGCCGCCATCGTCGGCGTTGTCGGCGTCGTCGGCGTTGTCCTCGAACGGCACACCGCGCTCGACCAGCACGACGACCAACTGGTTGGTGGCGGCAACGCCGGCCACCTGCGCGGCATCTTCGCGGTCGACGATGAATGTCGCCGACACACCCGCCTGCGTACCGTCGTTGCCGCCGGTGGTCGACGCGGACGCGACGCGAGCGTCTTCGACGATGGTCTCGCCCTGCCCGGTGACGATGGAGACCAAGTCGACGATGTCGCCGGCACGCAGACCCTCGGCCGGCGCGAACCCGGTGGCCAACGAGGCACCCACCGCGACGCCGTCGCTTTCGATCGGGCCGGACTCGTTGAGCATGGTGACGTCGATGAGCTGGCCCTCGGTGATCTGGGACGACGCGTAGGTGCCGATGAGGCGGTCGGCCTGAGACTCCGGCACCAGCAGGTCGCTTTCGGCGGCGACACGAGTGGTGGTGAGGTGCTCCGCGGTGATCTGCTGGCCGGCTTGGATGGTGGCACCGGCCTGGACCACCTCGACCCGTTCGTCCACCCGCAGCGCCAGCAGCGCGGCCACCGCCGCGCCGCCGACGATCAGCAGGACCGCCAGCGCGGCCAGCGCCGGGCGGCGCTGGCGCGGCGGAGCGGGCAGCCGGTTGGCTTCGCTCTTGACTCGTTGAGTGCTGCGGATGCCGCGCTGTTCGCGTGCTCGCTGTCGTTCACTGGTCGCATCGCCGCTTTGCACTGTCCCCGCCATGAGGTCGCTCTACCGCTCCAGAATCGGTCCATGTCGTCGGCGGGCGATCCGCTCGCCGCTCGCGCCGCGCGCCGCGGCCCCGCACCGCGTACTTGTCCGTGGGGCACTGTATCGCGAATCTTGACCATGAGCATGGCCGGCCAGGTCACTGCCGGCGCCTGCCCGGCGGGCAGAACGCGTTAATGTCTGCACAACGTCCGTATCACTTTTCGCACAGGAGAATCCCCGTGTCCGAGCGCACGCTCGTCTTGATCAAGCCCGACGCCGTCCGCCGCGGCCTGGTCGGAACGATTCTGGCCCGTTACGAGAACAAGGGACTGTCCATCGTCGCGATGGATCAGCGCACCATCGATGCTTCGCTGGCCGACGCTCACTACGCCGAGCACGTCGAAAAGCCGTTCTACCCGGCCTTGCGCGAGTTCGTCACCGGCGGGCCGCTGGTCGCGCTCGTCCTCGAAGGAGACCAGGCCATCGACGTCGTACGCGGGCTCAACGGCGCCACCGACGGGCGTAAGGCCGCTCCCGGCACCATCCGCGGCGACTATGCACTGTCGACGTCGGAGAACCTGGTGCACGCCTCGGACTCGGCCGACTCCGCCAAGCGCGAGCTCGAGCTCTGGTTCCCTGGGCTGTGAGTCGACGCAGGATCTGCCGGCGCCGAAGCGCTGGCAGATCCTGCTTCGTCACTCGCCCTCGCGGGCGGCCTTGGCGCGCTCGACCTCGGGGCCGATGCGCATCAGGATGAACCAGATGAGGGCGAACAACCCGCCCAGCACGAACATCACCGGCACCACGAACCCGGCGAGCACGACGGCCACCTGCGCGACGGAGCCGAGGACGTAACCCACTCGGCCGTGACGCAGGCTACCGGCGGCCACGACGCACATCAGTACCAGTGCGCCCGCGGCCAGCCACGCCGTCGACGTTCGCACGTCGGAGACGTTCACCGCGACCGGCACCGCCAGCAGGATGACGATCGACTCGAAGGTCAGGATCGTCGCAGCGATCCGGCTCATCCGCTGTCCCCCAGGAACGCCTGCCGAGCGTCGCCCGCCGTCACCACCGAGCCGGTCACGACGACGCCGTGACCGCCGATGGCGCCTTCGCGCTCAGCCAGGGCCAGGCCGGTGTCGATGGCCTCGGGTAGCGGGGTGGCGACGCTGACGCGCTGTTCGCCGAACACGTCGACGGCCACGGCCTCCAGGTCGGCGACCGGAAGACAACGCGGCGAGGAGTTCTCGGTGACGACGACCGCGGCCACCACCGGCTCCAGCGCAGCGAGGATGCCGGCAGCGTCCTTGTCGCCCAGCACCGCCACGACCGCCACCAACGACGTGGCCGAGAACTCCTCCGACAGCGTCGCGGCCAGGGCGGCAGCGCCGGCCGGGTTGTGTGCCGCGTCGGCCAGCACCACCGGGCCCCGGCGCAGCGCCTCGACCCGGCCTGGCGACGTGACCCGGGAGAACGCCGCGCGCACCCCTTCCGCGTCGAGCTCGTCGCGGCCCCCGCCCACGAACGCCTCGACCGCCGCCACAGCCGCGGCGGCGTTGTGCGCCTGGAACTCACCGTGCAGCGGCAGGAAGACGTCGTCGTACAAGCCGGCGAGACCCTGGATGTCCAGCATCTGTCCGCCCACGGCCATCTCGCGCCGCCGCACCCCGAACTCCACGCCCTGGCGCGCCACCGTGGCGCCGACCTCGACCGAGCGGGCCAGCAGAACCTCGGCGGCGGCCGCATCCTGCGCAGCGAGCACCGCGTACGAGCCGGGCTTGATGATGCCCGCCTTCTCCTCGCTGATCACCTCGACGGTGTCGCCCAGATAGTCGGCGTGGTCGACCGAGATGGGCATGACGACGGCGACCTTGCCGTCCGCGACGTTCGTGGCGTCCCACGACCCGCCCATGCCGACCTCGACGACGGCGGCGTCCACGGGGGCGTCGGCGAAGATCGCGTATGCCAGCGCCGTCAGGACCTCGAAGTAGCCCAGCGCGACGTCGTGTTTGGAGTCGACCAGGTCGAGGAACGGCGCCACTTCGGCGTAGGTCGCCGCGAAGCGCTCGGCGGCGACCGGCTCACCGTCGAGGACGATACGTTCGGTGACCGATTGCAGGTGCGGACTGGTGAACCGGCCCGTGCGCAGGTTGAGCTCACGCAAGAGCTCGTCGATCATCCGGGCCGTCGACGTCTTGCCGTTCGTTCCCGCCACGTGCACGACCGGAAACGCCCGCTGCGGGTTACCCAGCATGTCGACGAGGTCGCGGATGCGCTCGAGAGACGGCTCGACGTGCGACTCCGGCCGCCGAGCGAGCAGTTCGGCTTCGATCCGGCGCACGACGTCACTGCTCACAGCTCACCCATCTCGACGACTCCACCACGGCCTCCGGGGCAATTCTCCCCCACCACCCGGTCGCCTCGCCCACCGGCATCGCCGCAACTGTCACGTCGTCGGCAGTTGTGCGAGCTGGGCTTCCAGTCGGGCGATGTCGGCCTCGGCATCACTGCGGCGGCGGCGGACCTTGGCCACCTCGGCCTCCGGAGCCTTGGCGAGGAACTGCTCGTTGCTGAGTTTGCGGTTCGCCTGCTCCAGCGCCTTGCGCTCGTTGGCGAGGTCCTTGGTCAGGCGGCGGCGTTCGGCCTCGACGTCGACGGCGTCGGACAGGTCGAGCTCGACGGTGACGGCGCCCACCACCACGCGGGCCGTCGGCGAGAACGCCTCGCCCGGCCGGTCGAGGCGGGTCAGCGAGCGGAACGCGTCCTCGTGGTCGGCGACGACGCTGCCGGTCTCTTCGATGATGCGCGCGGGGACCCGCTGGCCGGGCTTGACCCCTTGGTCGCCACGGAAACGGCGGACCTCGGTGACGATGCGCTGCAGCTCGGCCACCGTCGCCTCGGCGGCGGCGTCGGCCCGGGCGTTCTCGGCCTGCGGCCATTCGGCGATGACGACCGACTCGTGCCCGGTCAGCGTCGTCCACAGCGCCTCGGTGACGAACGGCGTCACCGGATGCAGCAGCCGCAGCAGCGTGTCCAGGACGTGCCCGAGCACCAGCCGGGTCCGCTCGGCCCGTTCCCCGCCGGCGCTCAACTGTGTCTTGGCCAGCTCGACGTACCAGTCGCAGAACTCGTCCCAGGCGAAGTGGTAGAGCGCGTCAGTGAGCTTGGCGAACTGGAAGTCCTCATAGAAGGCATCGATCTGGGCGACGGTGGCGGCCAACCGCGACAGGATCCACCGGTCCGGCGCGGTGAGCTCGTCGGCCGGCGGAACGTCGCCGAGGCGCGCACCGCTGATCAGCGCGAAGCGCGTGGCGTTCCACAGCTTGTTGCAGAAGTTGCGCGACGCCTGGACCCAGTCCTCGCCGATCGGCACGTCGGTACCGGGGTTGGCGCCCCGCGCGAGCGTGAAGCGCAACGCGTCCGAGCCGTAGGCGTCCATCCAGTCCATCGGGTCGACGGCGTTGCCGAACGACTTCGACATCTTCTTGCCCCGCTCGTCGCGGACCATGCCGTGCAAGGCGATGGTCCGGAACGGCACGGCGTCGTCGGGACCGTTCTCGGCGTTGGCGTAAATGCCGAACATCATCATCCGGGCGACCCAGAAGAACAGGATGTCGTAGCCGGTCACCAGGACCTGGTTCGGATAGAACTTGGCCAGCGCCGGGGTGCGCTCGGGCCAGCCCAGCGTGGAGAACGGCCACAGCGCCGACGAGAACCACGTGTCCAGCACGTCCTCGTCCTGGTGCCAGCCCTCGCCCGACGGCGGCTGCTCGTCCGGCCCGACGCAGACGACCTCGCCATCGGGGCCGTACCAGACCGGGATGCGGTGGCCCCACCACAGCTGGCGAGAGATGCACCAGTCGTGCATGTCGTCCACCCAGCCGAACCAGCGTGCTTCCATCGACGACGGGTGGATGCGCACCCGGCCGTCGCGCACGGCGTCCCCGGCGGCCTGGGCCAGCGGGGCGACCTTGACCCACCATTGCAGCGACAGCCGCGGCTCCACCACCGTCTTGCACCGCGAGCAGTGCCCCACGGCGTGCACGTAGGGACGCTTCTCGGCCACGATGCGACCCTGCTCGCGCAGCGCGGCGACGATGGCCGGACGGGCCTCGAACCGGTCCAGCCCCTCGAACGGTCCGTGCGCGGTGATGACGCCGTGCTCGTCCATGATCGTCAGCTGCGGCAGATCGTGGCGCCGGCCGATCTCGAAGTCGTTCGGGTCGTGAGCCGGGGTGACCTTGACCATGCCGGTGCCGAACTCGGGGTCGACGTGCGCGTCGGCGATGACGGGGATGCGCCGCCCGGTCAGCGGCAGCTCGACCTCGGTGCCGATCAGGTGCTGGTAGCGCGGGTCGTCGGGGTGCACGGCGACCGCGGTGTCGCCGAGCATCGTCTCGGCCCGCGTGGTCGCGACGACGATGCCGCTGTCCTCGTCGCCGTAGCGGATGGAGATCAGTTCGCCGTCGTCGTCGCTGTGCTCGACCTCGATGTCCGACAGCGCCGTGTGGCAGCGCACACACCAGTTGATGATCCGCTCGGCGCGGTAGATGAGTTCGTCGTCGTAGAGCCGCTTGAAGATCGTCTGCACGGCGCGGGACAACCCGTCGTCCATGGTGAATCGTTCGCGGCTCCACGCCACGCCGTCGCCGAGTCGGCGCATCTGCGCCAGGATCTTGCCGCCGGATTCGGCCTTCCACTCCCAGACCTTCTGCACGAAGGCTTCGCGCCCGAGGTCATGGCGGGACTGGCCGGCCTTGGCCAGCTCACGCTCCACGACGTTCTGGGTCGCGATGCCGGCGTGGTCCATGCCCGGCATCCACAGCGCCTCGTAGCCCTGCATCCGCCGGCGCCGGACCAGAGCGTCGATCAGCGTGTGCTCGAAGGCGTGCCCCAGATGCAGCGAGCCGGTGACGTTCGGCGGCGGGATGACGATGCAGAACGGCGGCTTGTCGCTGTGGTCGTCAGCCTCGAAGTAACCACGCTCGACCCACCGCTCGTAGGTCGGCTGTTCGACCTCCACCGGGTCGAAGGTGGTCGGCAGTGTGGAGTCGGGTCGCATGGTCTCGGTCACGCGGGCGAAGTCTACCGACGTCGAGACGGCAACGTGTGACCGTGGCCGATGTGATGTACGGAGCAGGCGTCATCGGCGACGTGCCGGCCTACGCCACGACGATGACGATCTTGCCGAACAGGTGACCCTCTTCGCTGATGCGGTGTGCCTCGGCGACCTGCTCCAGCGGGTAGGTCGCCGTCACCGGAAGGGTCAGATCGCCGCGCTCCATCAACGGCAGCACCTCGGCGAACACCTCGGGGATGGTGGCCTGGCCGCTGGTGGTCAGCCGCACGCCGTGGTCGGCGGCGGAGTTGTCGGCGAGGGTCACCACGCGGTCAGGTGAGCCGGCCAGCTCGACGGACTCCTTGAGCACGCCCCGGCCGGAGGCGTCGAGGACCGCGTCCACACCGTCGGGGGCGACCGCCCGGACCCGGTCGGCCCAGCCGTCGCCGTAGGTCACCGCGGTGACGCCGAAGTCGCGGAGGAGGTCGTGGCGCTCCGCGCTGGCCGTGCCGATCACCGTGGCGCCACGCGCCCGGGCGAGCTGAGCGGCCACCAGCCCGACCCCGCCGGCCACAGCATGGATGAGCAGCCGCTGCCCGGCCTTGATGTCGAGCATGTGCACGGTGCGATGCGCGGCTTCGGTCGGCGCCGGCAACGCGGCGGCCTGCTCGAACGACAGCCAGTCCGGTTTGGCGACGAGCGCGGCCGGATCGGCCAGCACGTGCGTGGCCGCGGCGCCCGGGCGAGTCTGCCCGAACACCGCCTGCCCAGGAGCCCAGCCGGTGACGTCCGAGCCGACGGCGTCGATCGTCCCGGCGAAGTCGAACCCTACCCCGGCCGGCTTGCCCAACGGCTTGCCCCCGGAGTACAGGCCGCTGCGCAACTTCCAGTCGAGGGGGTTCACCCCGGCGGCGTGCACCGCGACCCGGACCTGGCCGGGCGCCGGCTCCGGCGTGGGCAGATCGACGATCCGCAGGACCTCGGGACCGCCGTACCGGTCGTAGCGGACTGCCTGGGTCATCTGACTCCCTCTCCTCGTCACCAGCTCACGTCGACGGGCATGCCCTCGGTGTACCCGGACGCGCTCTGCACTCCCACCACGGCCTTCTGCCGGAACTCGCTGATCGTCGCCGCCCCGACGTAGGTGGAAGCGCTGCGCACACCGGCGACGATGTTGTCGATGAGATCCTCGACGCTGGGCCGGCTCGGATCCAAGTACATCCGCGAGCTCGACACGCCCTCTTCGAAGATCCCCTTGCGGGCCCGCTCGAACGCGGAGTCGCCGGCCGAGCGCAGCTTCACCGCGCGTGCCGACGCCATGCCGAAGCTTTCCTTGTACATCTGTCCGTCACCGTCACGCAGCACGTCGCCCGGCGACTCGTACGTGCCGGCGAACCAGGACCCGATCATGACGTTGTCGGCACCTGCGGCCAGGGCCAGCGCGACGTCGCGGGGATGCCGGACGCCACCGTCGGCCCAGACGTGCACGCCGAGCTCGCGCGCTCGGTCGGCGCATTCGAGCACCGACGAGAACTGCGGGCGCCCGACACCGGTCATCATGCGGGTGGTGCACATCGCGCCCGGGCCGACCCCGACCTTGATGATGTCGGCGCCGGCCTCGGCGAGGTCGGTGACGCCCTGGGCTGTGACGACGTTGCCGGCGACCACGGGCACCTGCGGGTCGAGGCCACGCACCTTGCGCAGCACCTCGATGGTGCGCTCCTGATGGCCGTGCGCGGTGTCGATGACCAGGACGTCCGCGCCTGCGGCGAGCAGCGCCTTGGCCTTGCCTTCGACGTCGCCGTTGATGCCGACGGCCGCGCCCACCCGCAGCCTGCCGTCGGCGTCGACCGCGGGGCGATACAGCGTGGCCCGCAGGGCACGCTCCCGGGTGAGAATGCCGACGATGCGATCGTTCTCGTCGACCACCGGCGCCAGCCGGTGGCGGCCGTCGTGCAGCTGATTGAACGCCGCCTCGGCGTCGACGCCGTCAGGCAGGGTGAGCAACTCGGTGGACATCACGCTGCGCAACTGGGTGAAGCGATCGACATCCTGGCAGTCCGCCTCGGTGACCACCCCGACGGCTCGGCCGTCGTCGACCACGATGACAGCGCCGTGGCCACGCTTGGGCAACAGGTTGAACGCTTCGCCGACGGTGCCGGAGGGATCCATGGTCAGCGGGGTGTCGTAGATGATGTGGCGGCGCTTGACCCAGGCGATGACGTCGGCGACGACATCCACCGGAATGTCTTGCGGAATGATCGCCAGGCCACCGCAGCGGGCGATGGTCTCGGCCATCCGCCGCCCCGACACCGCCGTCATGTTCGCCGCGACGATGGGAATGGTGGTGCCGCTGCCGTCGGACGTGGTGAGGTCCACGTCGAGGCGGGAACCGACAGCGGAACGGTTCGGGACCAGGAAGACGTCGCTGTACGTGAGGTCCTGGTCCGGCGCCTGCCCCCGGATGAATCGCATCGGACGCTCCCCTCGGCTGCGGTGTGCCGGCCGGACGGATTTCCGGCGGCCCTCCATCTTTAGCCTATGGGCGAGGCTCAGGACAGCGTGACAGGCGGCTCGACCCGGCTGGGACGCAGCGGTTCAACCGGCGCGATCCACGACGCCGCGGCTGGTGCGTCGGGATCGGCGTGCCAGCGGCGGCACACCCGCTCGACCGCGATCGGATGCAGTGTCAACGAGCCGTCGGTACCGATGTGCATGCGCACGAAGGACTTGTAGTCGGTGATACCCATACCGGCGTACAGCTCGTTGACGTTGACCCGGACGTAACGCGCCAGCAGCATGTACACGCCGACGATCCAGGTGTCGACGAGCCCGGCCACGGGCAGGTAAACGACGAAGGCCAGCACGGTGTCCCAGGGGCTCGGCGCGTCGGCCAGTGGCAGCGCCGACCACGCGGCCGCCCCGACGAGGCCGAGCGCCAGATGCGGCACCGCGTGCAACGCACCGCAGATCCACTGCCGCCGGCCACGGGTACCGAGCGCGGTGGCGAACAACAGCGTCCCTGCGACCACGCCGGCCCCGGTGACGCCGACGGCGCCGTTGAGCCAGCCGCCGTCCGCGGTGAGCAACGCCAGCATCCACAGCGTCTGCATCACACCGAGCAACGCAACGAAGCCCGGGTTGCGCCGCGGCAGTTTCGTGAGGATGCCCCGACCGAGCCGACGTGACCGCTTCCGGTCGGGGTAAGCGGACTCGAGGCGGTACTGGCGCGGCTTGCTGGCCTCGCGGTCGGTCGTCGTCTCGGGCGGCACCGAGACGGCCTCCGGAAGGTGCGCCGTACCCACCAGGTATGCTCCGCCGCCGCCGCAGGTCACCAAGTGGCGGGGCCGGCCGTCGGTGTCGTCGCCGGCGTAGCGGGTGTAGTGGTGCAGGTCGCCCGCCAGCAGCAGCGGCACTCGCGCGCCGGTCGGCTCGATCACGGTACGAACGAAGTAGTCGAGGTTGTCGTACGCCTGGGGGTCGTCGATGGTCTGAACCCAGCCGGGCTTGGCCGAGCACAGCACGATGCGATCGTCCGGCCCCAGCTGGCTGGCCACCTGCCGGAAGTACTCGAGCTGTGGTTCGTCGATGTAGGAGGCGAGCTGGACGTCGATGGCCAGCAGCCACCACCGGTGCGGCAGGGCGACGGCGAAGTAGCTGCGACGCTGGCTGGTCTGCCAGCCGCCGATCGGGTCGTTCTGAGCGAACAGGCGCAGAAACGCGGTGAGCCCGTCGTACCAGTCGTGGTTACCCGGCACGGCGTACATCGTCGGCGCCGCATGGCTCGGTTGGCCCGGCTGCGGTGGGAAGGCCGCGCGGTACGGGCCCTTGAACCGGTTCTCGTAGTCGGTGACCGACGCCGTGGGGTACACCTGGTCGCCACCGAGGACGACGGCGTCGGCGCGCGGCAGGTCGGTCCCGTCGACGGTCAGGCTTTCCCGGGCGAGCAGGTGGGCGATGCTGTACGTGGCGTCGAAGCCGTCCCCGAGGTCGGCGACGTAGTCGATCCAGAGCTCCTCGGCGCCGGAATGGTCGTCCACGGCGCTCGGCAGCACCGCCTGCAGCTCGCGCTTGTCGAGGTAACCGCCGAACAGGTGCGCCAACGCCACCCGTACCGCGGTGCCCGCGAGCAGACCGGGGTTGAGCCAGGGCACGGGCTTCTGCGGCGTGAAGCCGATCTGTACCGGCGACATGTCGCTCGGGCGCTGATCACGCATGGGCTGACCTTACGGGGCCCCGACGACATGATCGACAGGTAGTCGCCGCGACGCCGGGCGACGGTCGGCAGCGGCGGCGAGCCTACCGGGATTCAGGCGGTCTTCTCGCGCCGTTCGCGCTTGCGGGGGCCTTCCCGGGGGATCAGCGTGGGCAGCACGTTCTGCTCGACCACCTCACGGGTGACGATCACACGCTCCACGTCCTCGCGGCTGGGAACCTCGTACATGACGTGCAGCAGCACCTCTTCGAGGATCGCGCGCAAGCCGCGCGCACCGGTCCCCCGCATCAACGCCAGGTCAGCGACTGCCTCGATGGCGTCGTCGGCGAACTCCAGCTCCACGTGGTCGAGGTCGAACAACCGGACGTACTGTTTCACCAGGGCGTTGCGCGGCTCGGAGAGAATGCGGATCAGGGCCTCGCGGTCCAGTGGCGACACCGTGGTGATGACCGGCAACCGGCCGATGAATTCCGGAATCAGGCCGAACTTCAGCAGGTCCTCCGGCATCACGTCACCGAACGTGTCGGCGGCCTCACGCTCGGCCTTGCTGCGGATGTCCGCGCCGAATCCGAGGCCTCGCTTGCCGACGCGCTGCTCGATGATCTCGTCCAGTCCGGCGAACGCGCCACCGACGATGAACAGCACGTTCGTGGTGTCGATCTGGATGAACTCCTGGTGCGGGTGCTTCCGCCCGCCCTGCGGCGGCACACTGGCCGTCGTTCCCTCGAGGATCTTCAGCAGCGCCTGCTGTACGCCTTCGCCGGAGACGTCGCGGGTGATGGACGGGTTCTCGGACTTCCGCGCGATCTTGTCGACCTCGTCGATGTAGATGATGCCGGTCTCGGCCTTCTTCACGTCGTAGTCCGCGGCCTGGATCAGCTTCAGCAGGATGTTCTCGACGTCCTCGCCGACGTAGCCGGCTTCGGTCAGCGCGGTGGCATCAGCGATGGCGAACGGCACGTTCAACATCTTGGCCAGGGTTTGCGCCAGATAGGTCTTACCGCAGCCGGTAGGCCCGATGAGCAGGATGTTCGACTTCGACAGCTCGACGGTGTCGCCCTGGTTGCGCGAGCTGCCGGCCTGGCGAGCCTGCACCCGCTTGTAGTGGTTGTACACCGCCACCGACAGGGCCTTCTTCGCCACGTCCTGCCCGATGACGTAGGACTCGAGGAACTCGTAGATCTCGCGCGGCTTGGGAAGCTCAGCAAGCTCGCCACCGGGCGTTTCGCTGAGCTCTTCTTCGATGATCTCGTTACACAGATCGATGCACTCGTCGCAGATGTACACCCCAGGCCCTGCGATGAGCTTCTTCACCTGCTTCTGGCTCTTGCCGCAGAACGAGCACTTGAGCAAGTGATCAGCGTCGCCGATGCGTGCCACGCGGTACGTCCTTCCGTCCTGAACTGCATTCCCGGCCGTAACGACCGAGGATCCGCGAGACGGGCCGCTGTTTCAACGACCCACGCGCGAATCGACGTCGTGCGTATCGCGGACCTCTCGAGCCCCGCGTCCTTTGACGGTACAACGTCGGCCCGACAATCGGGCACCCCCTCGCCAGATCGGGCGTGGCGCGTCGCACGGACGGCGACGCGCCACGATCCGGGTCCGGCCGGTCAGCCGACGAGGCTGGCCTTGCGCGAGGACGTGAAGTTGTCGACCAAGCCGTAGTCGATGGCTTCCTGGGTCGTGAGGATCTTGTCCCGCTCGATGTCCTGACGGACCTGCTCGACGTCGCGGCCGGAGTGCTCGGAGAGCATCTTCTCCAGCAGCGAGCGCATCCGGAGGATCTCGTTCGCCTGGATCTCGATGTCGCTGGCCTGGCCGTAGGTGCCCTCGGTGTAGGGCTGGTGGATGAGGATCCGCGCGTTCGGGACGGCCAGCCGCTTGCCCGGCGCGCCGGCCGCCAGCAGCACCGCAGCCGCCGAGGCCGCCTGGCCCATGCACACCGTGCGCACATCGGGCTTGATGAACTGCATGGTGTCGTAGATGGTCGTCATCGCGGTGAACGAACCACCGGGCGAGTTGATGTAGATCTCGATGTCGCGGTCGGGCTCCATGGACTCCAGGCAGATCAGCTGGGCCATGACGGCGTTGGCGACATCGTCGCTGATCGGGGTCCCGAGGAAGATGATGCGTTCCTCGAACAGCTTGCCGTACGGATCGATACGCCGGTAGCCGTAGGAGGTGCGCTCCTCCCATTGCGGGATGTAGTAGTTCATCGAAGTCTCCTAGATGTGCGCTGCGAGGGGGCCGGAGTCGAACGGACGAGCCGTGATCACGAGCTGGCGCCGTTACCGTTGCGCGGCAGCTGCGTGGCGCTCTCGATCACGTGGTCGATGAATCCGTACTCCAGCGCCTCGTGCGGCGTGAAGTAGCGGTCGCGGTCGGAGTCGCGCACGATGGTCTCGACCGGCTGCCCGGTGTGGTGGGCGGTGATCTCGGCCATCTCCTGCTTGGTGCGCAGCATCTGCTCGGCCTGGATCCGGATGTCGCTGGCCGAGCCACCCATCCCGCCGGAGGGCTGGTGCATGAGGATGCGCGAGTGCGGCAGGGCGTAGCGCTTGCCCGGGGTTCCGGCGGTGAGGAGGAACTGGCCCATGGAGGCCGCGAAGCCCATCGCCACCGTCATGACGTCGGGCCGGACGAACTGCATCGTGTCGTAGATCGCCATGCCCGCCGACACCGAGCCGCCGGGCGAGTTGATGTACAGCTCGATGTCACGCTCGGGGTCCTCGGCTGCGAGCAGCAGCAACTGCGCACAGATGGCATTGGCGTTCTCGTCGCGGACCTCCGAGCCCAGGAAGATGATCCGTTCGCGGAGCAGCCGGTTGTAGATGTGGTCGTCCAGGCCCATGGACGAGCCGGGAGTGGGTGTCTGGGCCTGCGGAAATTCGACCGGGCCGGACGTCTCGGGGCGTGTGCTCACCGTGATCTCCTAGGGGCAGTACAGATGGTCGTCACGACCTGGGTTCGGTTGCTTCACTGACACTAACCAAGCACAGGTCCGCGCCCATCCGCTGCGCGCCCCTGTTCGCTCACGGCGTGCTCCTGAATGATCATGTTCACTTGGCGATTCCCTGCCGCACCACCCGTGCACGCCTGTTGGCGCAGCAGAAAACCTCGTGGTGTAGCGCCATACAGGGACGCGATGGCCGACCGCGGCCGCCTGACCCGACCTCGAACGGCGACGGTCGAACGAGGCACCGAAGCCTCGTCCGACCGTCACGAAAACCGGTGTTCCGGTCAGGCCTTCGACTCGCCCGAGTCGTCAGCGTCGTCTTGATCGCCGTCAGCAGCCTCTGCCGCATCGTCAGCGACTTCGGCCGCGTCGTCAGCGGCCTCCGCACCCTCGACGGCGTCCGCATCAGCGGCCTGGTCACCAGCCGCGGAGTCGTCCTCGATCTCGGCGAACTCGAACGAGTCCCCGACCTGCTGCGCGCCATCGTCCTCGCCGGGCTCGGCGATCGTGCCGTCCTCACGCAGCCGGTCCAGCTCGACCCGCTTCCCCGAGGCGTCGACGACGTTGGCCTTCTCGACCACCTGCGCGAGGGCCTTGCCGCGCGCGACGTCGGCCATGACCGACGGGAGGTTGCCCTGGTCGACGATGCGCTGAGCGAGCTGGTTGGGGTCCATCCGCTGCTGCATCGCCTGCTGGATGATGTAGGAGCTCAGCTCGTCCTGCGCGACCTCGATGTTCTCGGCCTTGACGAGCTCGTCGAGCACGAACTGCGACTTGAGGTTCTTGCGGAACTGTTCCTCGTACTCGGCGCGGTGGTCGTCGTCGCCGTGACCGTCCGAGAAGTGCTCCTCGACCTGTTCCTGCACCAGCTCGTCCGGCAACGGCACGTCGCCGACCTTCTCCAGCAGCAGGTCGAGCACCTTGTCACGAGCCGACATCGCCTGCTCGATCCGCGCGGCGCGCAGGGCCTGCTCCTGTACGTCCGCCTTCAACTCTTCGAGCGTGTCGAACTCGCTGGCGAGCTGGGCGAACTCGTCGTCGAGCTCAGGCAGCTGCTGTTCCTTCACCGCAGTGACGGTGACCTCGCAGTCGACCTCTTCACCTTCGTGGGTGCCGACCAGCTTGGTGCGGAACGTCGTCGACTCACCCGCCGACAAGCCGGTGACGGCCTCGTCGAGGCCATCGATCATGCCGCCCTTGCCGATCTGATACGACACGCCGGTGGCCTGCCCGCCTTCGATGGGCTCGCCGTCAGCGGTGGCGTTGAGATCGATCTGGACGAAGTCGCCGTCCGCCGCCGGCCGCTCGACGCCGACGAGCGTGCCGAACCGGGCGCGCAGCGCTTCGAGGCGCTCCTCGACGTCGGAGTCCTCGACCACGGCGTCGTCGACCTGGACCTCCAGGCCCTCCCATTCCGGCAGGGTGATCTTGGGCCGTACGGCGACCTCGGCGGTGAACTTCAGCTCCTCGCCGTCGTTGAACTCCGAGATGTCGACCTCAGGCTGGCCCAACGGCTGCAGGTCGTTCTCGCGGATCGCGTCACCGTAGAGCTTGGGAAGCGCCTCGTTGACGGCCTCCTCGAGCACGACGGGCCGGCCGATCCGCTGATCGATGACCACAGGAGGCACCTTGCCCTTACGGAAGCCGGGCACCGTCACCTGTGCGGCGATCCGCTGGTAAGCGGACTTGATGTTCGACTCAAGCTCGGCGAACGGAACCTCGACCGCAAGCCGGACCCGCGTCGGATTGAGGGTCTCGACGACGCTCTTCACGCTGACGTGTCTCCTGTAATGGTGGTCTGTCTGGCACGGTCACAGCGGGGGCCGGCGAACCGGACCACCACCGCGAACGCTGGCTGGTCGGGGCGACAGGACTCGAACCTGCGATCTCCTGCTCCCAAAGCAGGCGCGCTAGCCACTACGCTACGCCCCGCGTGCCCGGACAAGTCTAGGCCAGGCGACAGGGTACTCTGTACCGCGGGCGGTTCGCCGCCCATGCGGGTGTAGCTCAATGGCAGAGCCCCAGCCTTCCAAGCTGGTCGTGCGGGTTCGATTCCCGTCACCCGCTCCACGACGACCGAACCAGGTCACGGGCCGGATTCGACCTGTTCGATCTCGGCATCGCTAGCGGCAGGTCCGCCCCTGGGCCACGTTTGGGCCACGGCGGCATCGTTCTCGGCGCCATTCAGTCCGTCCATGTGCACATCGAGAGCATCAGCGATGGTGCGCGTCGCACTGTCCGATCCATGCTGGTACATCAAGGCGGCACGCATAGAGTCGTGACCCATCCGGTCCATCAGATCGCGGGTACTGACATTCGCTCGAGCGGCGAGCATGTTCCCTGTGTGACGCAGATCGTGGAAGTGCAACGCGGGAACACCGATCTGTTCTACTGCGGACTTCCAACCGACTTGGCGCCGAAAGTTGCTACGCCGAATGACCGCACCTTTGGGTCCGGCGAAGACCAACGCATCGTGGCCCGGGCCCACATGCTCGGCCATGTGGTCGACGAGTATGGGCACGAGCCGACGTGGAAACCCGACTCGTCGACGACCGGCACGTGACTTTGGCGGACCGATCACCGGCCCTTTGCCCTTCTGCTCCACGTAGGCGCGCACAACGGTCACCACAGCGCTGTTCAAGTCGATGTCAGAACGCCGGAGTGCTGCGAGCTCGCCATAACGAAGGCCGGTGAATGCGGCGAACAGCACGAGCGCCCGGTAGCGAGGCCTGACCGCATCAGCTAGCCGGAAGACCTGCCCTGGCGTGAGCACGGGACGTTCCTCAGGCGTCTCCTGATCTGCTCCCTTCACGCGGCAAGGGTTACGCGCAAGGATGTGGTCTTCTTTGACAGCCGTCATCAACACCGCTCGAAGCAGCCGATACGCCTTGGCCGTCGTCGACTGCGATCGACCGTCGCGCAGCAATTGCGCGCGCCATTCCCGAACGAGTGGCGTGGTGATCTTTCCGAGCGGAGCGCCGCCGATATACGGCGCGATGTGCTTGCGCAACAGCATCTCGTACAGCTCGACAGTGCGAGGCCGAAGCCCCGGACGTTCGGCGATCCAGCGTTCGGCGTAGTCGACGAGTCGCACCTTTTGGCGCTCTGGATCCAGCCACTCCCCCCGCATGATCTGTGCCTCGACCAGGCTCAGGAACCGTTCAGCATCCGACTTACGCTCAAAGGTGTGGGGAGCCGACCGCAATTGCCCGTCTGGGCCGCGATACCGCGCTTGCCACCGGCCCGAGTCTCGCCGCCGCACACTGCCAAATCGTCGACGAGCAGGCATCACGCAACTCCACGCAGGTAACGCCAGACCTCCGAAGCGGTCATGGGCTCCACCCGCCCGTCGTCTATGAACGCACGCACATCAGCCCGTGCGATACGAACCGACCGACCGAGGCGATGGAACGCGATGCGCCGCTCAGCAATCAGCCGACGCACGTAACGCGGGCTCATTCCCATCGCTGCGGCTGCCTGAGCAACCGTCAACATCTCGTTGTCGTCACTCGCCATCATGATGTCCTTCCTAGTCATGCTGCTGTTGTGGTTGCCGAAAGATCTGGGGTGTCGGGTCCGGCGCGAGTTTGGGCTTGTCGGTATTGGGTGCGCCATCGGTGTTTCTGGGCGATGGCGTGGCCGATGAGTCGGGCGTACGAG